>JAEUIB010000457.1 GCA_016795255.1 Planctomycetota bacterium | reverse complement strand
CGACGAGCGTCGCGACCTCGGCGACGTGAAGTACCTGCTGTCGCCGAAGGACCTCGCCGGCATGCGTGCGGTGCCGGCGCTGGTCGATCTCGGCATCCACGGCTTGAAGATCGAGGGGCGGCAGAAGGGCCCGGCGTACGTCGCGACGGCGACGCAGGGCTATCGCGCGCTGGTCGACGCCGTGGCGCGCGGCGATCGCGACGCGGCCGAAGCCGAACTGCCGAAGCACCTCGCGTCGATGGCGCTCGCGTACACGCGAGGCTTCTCCGACGGCTTCCTCGCCGGGTCGGATCACCAGACGCTCGTCGAAGGACGCTTCCCGAAGCATCGCGGCGTGCTGCTCGGCCGCGTCGTCGAAGTGCGCGGCGACGACGTTCGCGTCGAGCCGTTCCCCGACGGCCGGCCGTGGACGGGACAACTCGCGGTCGACGGACGGCGCGAGGCGCCGACCGCGTGCGTGTCGAGTCCGCTCGAGCCGATGGGGGCGCGCACCGACGCGGCCGTCGGGCCGCCGCTGCCGCCGATCGAACCGCGGCCCGGGATGGGCGTCGGCTTCGACGCCGGCGATTCCGAAGACACGACCGAGCCCGGCGGCCCGCTGTTCCGCGTCGCGAAGCACGGCTCGGGATGGTGGCTCGGCTTCGGGCGGCCGGGGCCGGACTTGCGTCGCGTGCTGCCCGGGCAGCGCGTGTGGCTGTCGAGCGACCCCGACGTGCAGAAGCGCGCGACGCGCGCCGTCGAAGCCGCGCCGCCGCAAGGGCGGATCCCCGTGCGCGCCGTCGTGTCGGGGCGCGACGGTTCGGCGCTGACGGTGCGGGCGACGGTCGTCGGCAACGACGTGACGGTGACGACGTCCGAAGCGTGCCAGCGCGCGCAGGCGCGTGGGCTCGACGAAGCGTTGCTGCGCGACAAGGCGTTCGCGTTCGGCGGGACGCCGTTCGCGCTGGCCGAACTCGACACGACCGAGCTCGCGCAGGACCTGTTCGTGCCGCCGTCGGCGCTGAAGGAGATGCGGCGCGCGCTCGTCGCCGCGCTGGAGGGCGCCGTCGATCGCCCGCACGAACGCGCGATCCTCGTCGGCGTCGACCTCGCCGCGCTGCGTTCCGAGCGCTTGCGCGCCGTCGCACCGTGGCCGACCCCGGCGCGCGCCGAACTCGTCGCGCTCGTCCGGGACGTCGCGCAACTCGAGGCCGTCGCGCGCGCCGGCGTCCGTCACGTCGAACTGGATTGGATGGAACTCGTCGGATTGAAGCTCGCCGTGAAGCACGCGCGCGAGCTCGGGCTGCACGTCGGCATCGCGACGTTGCGCGTCCAGAAGCCCGGCGAAGAGCGCTTCCTCGACGCGGTGACGGCGCTCGAGCCCGACGCGATCCTCGTGCGGCATTGGGCGGCGCTCGAGGTCCTGCGCGGCGGCTCGATCCCGCTGCACGGGGACTTCTCGTTGAACGTGACGAACTCGCTGACGGCCGCGCACGTGCTCGCGCGCGGGGTCGCGACGTTGACGTTCAGTCACGATCTGGACGAAGCCCAACTGCTGGCGCTGCTCGACCACGCGCCTGCCGAGCGCTTCACGACGACGATCCACCATCGCATCGCGGCGTTCCACACCGAGCATTGCGTGTACGCGCACCTGTTGTCGAACGGCCGCGATTGGCGCTCGTGCGGCCGTCCGTGCGAGCAACACCGCATCGCGCTGGAGGACGACAAGGGGCTCGAGCACCCGGTGCTCGTCGACGCCGGCTGCCGCAACACGGTGTTCCACGCCGACGTCTTGAGCACGGCCGCGCTGGCGCCGGAACTCGTGAAGCGCGGCGTGCGCCGCTTCCGCGTCGAGTTCACGCGCGAGGACGCGAAGGCGGTCGAACGCGTGCTCGGCGCGTACGCGGCGTTGCTCGACGGCCGGATCGAGGTCGACGCGGCACTGCGCACGGCCGGGGCCAGACCCCACGTCGGCGTCACCGGCGCCGCGCAGGAGGTCAGGGACTGAACGGCGTCAGCCCCCGGGCCCGCTTTCACCAGGTCACGGTGGCTGACCCCATCTGGTTCTGTCGGTAAAAGCCCTGGCTCGACTCCCGCGCCGGGCCCGTAGAATCCCGGCCATGTCCGTCTCGATCGCAATCCCTTGGCTCGTCGCGCTCGCGGCCCACCTGCTCGGGCAGGAACCGGCCGTGCCGGTGGCGTCGAAGCC
>JAEUIB010000429.1 GCA_016795255.1 Planctomycetota bacterium | reverse complement strand
TCGCGGGCTACGCGGAGCGGTTCTTCTCGATCAGCGTGCTGATGGAGCAGGCGTGCGTCGGCCACGCGCCGCCGCCGCCCCACGCGCAGCCCGGACCGTTCGCACTCGCGCTGGACTCGGCGTACGTGGTCGACGGCAAGTTCCGCGACTTCGATCTGCGCTGCCAACTGACGCTCGCCGAAGGCTCGATCGGACACGTGCGGATGCGCGCGAGTTCGACCGCATCGCCGGAAGGCATCGCGCTCGTGGTGTCGACGGACCCGCGCGTCGAGTCGGGATTCGTGCTCGAGGGCCGCAAGGAGTACGAACACGTCGGCGACCGTGCGGGCCAAGTCACCGCGGGCACGCCCCACGAACTCTCGATCCGCGCGCGAGGTCGCTCGTTCGTCGCGACGCTGGACGGACGCGAGTTCGCCGCGGCGGAGTTCCGCCTGTACGGCGAGGGCGCGTTCGCCGTCATGACGCATCGCGGCAGCGGGACGTTGTCCGAGTTCACCGTGACGCCGCCGGCGACGAACGAACCGGCTCCGACGATCGACGCCGATCGTCTGCGCGCGGTCGTGCCGGGCTTCGCGTTCTGGTTGCTCTACGTGGTGCTGTGCGTCGTCTGCCTGCGCGTGTCGTTCGCACACGCCGCCGAGGTCGGAGCCCTCGTGCTGTCGCCCGTCGCCGCGATATTCCTCGGCAACTCGATCTCGGGACCGTTCGCGCCGTGGCCGGTCGTCGGCGCGCTCGCGGCGGCGTCGCTGCCCGCGCTGCTGTTCCCGCTGGTCCATTCGGCGCGGATGCGCGGGCCGGCGTTCGTGCTGTTCATCGCGCTGATCGCCGGCGCGGACGTGTTCGTCTATCAGGCCGCCGGCGAGCGCGCGTGGCCGCCCGGGGACGACGAGGTCAACGCCGTCGGGATCGACACGTGGGAAGGCGACCGCATCGATCCCGATCTGCTGCACCTCGAGCATCCGCTCGTGCGCCGCTGGAACTTCTGGCTCGCGAAGCACGAGTTCCGGGACCGGAAGGTCGCGCTGAGGAAAGAGCCGGGCGTCGTGCGCATCGTGTCGCTCGGGACGTCGAGCACGTACGGCTATCGCGCGAAGGAGCCGTACGGCCATCGGCTCGAGACCAAACTGAAGGCGCAGGGCAAGAACGTCGAAGTCATCGTCGCCGCGTGGCCGGGCGCCAGCGGTTCGCGGCTGCTGCCGTTCTTCGAGCACGTGGTCTTGCAGTTCGACCCGGACATCCTCGTGCTGTCGTTGTTCCACAACGACGCCGTCGCGCTCAGTCAGATCGACGAGATGGAGTACTTCGAGCGCATCACGGCGCCCGACTACTCACGCTCGTGGCTCGATCGGTTGCGCGATCGCATGGCGATCCGGCGCGGCGCGACCGCGTACGAGACGTGGCTGAACGAAGTGACGACCGCGCGTGGGCTGAAAGAGCCGACGACCGTCGAAGGGGTGTCGCCGCCGGCACGGTGGCGCGCGATGCTCGAGGGCTTCGTCCGCGTGACGTCCGAGCACGGCGTGAAGCTGATCCTGGTGAAGGAGCCGGTCGTCGAACCCGAACGACTGTGGCGTCGCCAATTCTTCGCCGTGATGGATCAGGTCGCCGCGACCGCGAACGTGCCGGTCCTCGACCCGATGCTCGACATCCAGCGCCAGGGCGGCAGCCGCCTGTTCATGGATGCGGTGCATCCGTACGACCCAGGCCACGAGGTGATCGCGAACGCTCTGCTCCCCGGCGTCGCCGCGGCGGTGGAGGAGGTTCAGAAGTAGCTCGGGCCGCATGGCCGGATGCGCGGGCATCCAGGCAGGCGGGGGGCCGAAGGCCCCCCGCGCCCCATCCCACAAGGCGGGGGCGGAGCCCCCGCACCCCCTCGTTCGACCGATTCGCGGTCGAACGACCAAAAGGGGGCCTCACAAACGAGCGAGGCCCCCTTTTGGAAATCCCCGCGCCCTTGAGTCGCGCGTGGACTTGACGCGAAGGGACGTCGTGAACGGGCTCTGGCCGCGGCCGCTCAAAGCCGCAGGGGTGGCTTCTCGACGGCGTGATTCGCGACCCCTGTCGATCTCGCCCCGGGTGACGTACTCGTGAGACGTGTAGAGCGGATCGCCACAGCTGCGGCGGGCTGCTGAGCGGCCGCTCCGAGAGCCCGTTCACGACGTCCCTTGGCGACGGAGTGGTTTTCAGGGCGCGCGAACTTGAACCCGTGGGAGAACTTCGGGTCGCGCTTCGCGCTCCGCCGTGGCGATTGAAGGCGTCCGTAGATGACGGGGACGGAGGCGGGTCTGTCCCCACCCTAGCTCGACCGACATGACGGGGACGGAGGCGCCTCCGTCCCCGATCTGTCCCCCTGACCGGACGCCGTTGCCGGCGGCTAACGCGTCCGGTTGATGTCGTGGCCGAGGCTTGGGTTACGGCGACACCCGGACGAAGTTGCCGGCGGCTGGTTGGTCCGGGTCGTTCCACCCCTTCGCCCTTGCCCCCGGTGCCACCAGGTCCCGCGCCACCGTCACCGTTTTCCAATGTCCCGTTCACGTTCTCGTTCTCGTCGTCCGCCCCACCCCTGCTCCTCGCGACCGATCGAACCTGGGTCGATCGCGGACTTAGCCCCCCTTCCTCGGCTCGGGCTTTGGGCTCGGGGGGCTTGATTCGGATCGGTTTATTGGTCGATTGGTCCCTCGCATGCGCTGGGTTCTCGTCGCGTTGCTGTCGTCGCTGTTCGCGTTGCTGCCGCAGGGTGGCTCGCGCGTGACGATTTGCATCGCCGGCGACGCGCCCGCTGGAGCGCCCGAGCCCGCTCGTCATTCGTGCTGCTCGTCGAACGCTTGTCACGGGGCGGCGCCTGCCGCTCCTCGCGGCGTGACGATCGACGGTCGCGACGACTGCGATTGCTGCATCGAGATCGATGCGTCCGCCGCTTCGCCGCCCGCGAACGGAGTTTCCTTCGGCGAGCTCGGCTCGCTCGGAGTCGTTGCGCCGTGGCCCTCGCACTCGATCGAGTTGCCGCGGCACGACGCGCGAATCCTCGCTTCACCGCATCGAGCCTGCGCCGCGCGGCCACCTCCTCGGTTCGCTCTGCGCATTTGATCCCCCACCCCGGTGTCCCGCGCGGTTCGACGGTCGAACCGCGCTGTTCGGACGTTCGGAGGTGGTCATGTTCCGCATGCGCATTCCCTGCGCCGCGACGCTCTGCGTCGTTTCGGCGTGCGCCAGCGAGCCGGCTCTCGATCCGGCCGCGGTGATTCGTGAGTCGGCGACCCACGTCGACGTCGTGCAGGACGTCGGCGGCGCCGTCGATTGGCATCGCACCGCTTCGGCCTCGTCGCCACGGCTCGCGCGCCGGCGCGCCGAGTTGGCCGCTGCGCAGGCACGCATCGGCGCCGCCGGCGCCAGCTCGATCATGCTCGACGCCGAAGGATTCGACGGCGACGACGGCGCGGTCGGACAAGTCGGCTTGCTGTTCGACCCGATCGCGATCGCCGGCTTCGGCAAAGTCGCGCTGCGCCGCTGCATCGCCGAACAGCAAGCCTTGCTCGCACGCGCGCGACTGGCCCGCGAGGAGGCCTCGGTTCGCGAGGACGTCGACTCCGCACTCGGCCGCGTGACGGCGATGGCCACCGCTTGCGCGGAACTCGAAGACTTGAGGCACGCCTCGCTCGCCGGCTTCGAGCGCATTCGGACGATCGTCGCGGCGGGCGGCCTCGGCGCGAACTCGGCGGATGGCGTCGCCGCGGCGCAGACGCGCCTCGACGCGGTGTGCGCCGAAGCCCTCGCCGGAGAAGCGAACGCGCGGACCGATCTCGCCTCGGCGTGCGGGCTGTCCGCCGACGCCGTCGTCGTCGCAGAAGCGTTCGACGTCGACGCCCCGGCGCGCATGGACGCACTCGACGCGAGTCTGCCGCAATGGGCTTCGATCGACCTCGTCCTTGCCGCACACCCCGACCTCGACGAACCCCGGCTGGAATTGGCCGTCGCCGAGGCCGAGTTCCGGCTCGCCCTGCGCGCGCGGTGGCCCGACCTGCGACTCGGCCCCGCGGTGTCGCTGATGCCCGACGCCGCGCTGCCCGGCGGACTGTTGACGGTGGATCTGCCGCAGCCGATCGCTGCGCATCACGAGGTGTCGTCCGCCGCACATCGGCGCGACGCCGCCGTCGCCACGCTGCGCCAAGCGGCGCAAGCCCGGCTGGCCGACGTGCGCGTCGTCGAGCGCGAACGGACGGCAGCCCGAACTGCGAAGCGAGCCGCCGAAGCCGCCGCGAACGCGGCGATCGTCGAGCTTCGCGCCGCGACGACCCGCTTCGCGAACGACCGGCGCGCGTACGCCGAGTGGCTTCTCGCCGTCGAACGCCGCAGCGACGCGATCGTCGCACTCGGCGATGCGCGCGCGCGAACGGCTCGCGCCGTGACGCGAGCACGACGACTGCTCGACGCCCCACCCGAGTCCACCACCGGAGCGACGCCATGAGCGAACCGACTCGAGACGTCGATCTCCGCTCGCTGTCGCGCAGCGCGACGACACCGCCCCCTGCGCCAGCGCGTGGCCGACGCATGCTGTGGATCCCGATCCTCGTGGTGACGGTCCTGATCGCGGCGTTGGCCAAGCCGCTCGTCGAGGCCTTCGCGCCGCGCGTCTCGGTCCGCATCGTCCGACCGGTCCGCCACGACGGAGCGACGAGCGAGCGCGCCGGAACTCCGATCCTGTCGACGTCCGGCTTCGTCGAGCCGGACCCGACGCCGATGCGGATCTCCGCGCTCGTGCCGGGCATCGTCCGCGAAGTGCTGGTGCAAGCCGGCGACACGATCGAGCGCGATCAAGTGGTCGCCCGGCTCATCGACGACGACGCACGCATCGCGCGCGATCGCGCGTCGGCCGCGTCGAAAGCCGCCGAAGCGGAACACGCGGTCGCACGCGCCGAAGCGGCCGCGGCTCGGGACGCGTTCGAAGCGAACCTCGAGTGGACCGCGGCTCTGGCGTCGGCCGCGGCCGAGGTGAAAGTCGCACATGCCAACGCCATCGCCGCGATCGCCGACGTCTCGTCCGCGACCGCCCGCTGCGCCGCCGCGGAGGCCGAGCTCGAGATCGATCGCGCACTCGTGAAGGACGGCGGAACCGGGTCGATCGAACTGCGCATCGCCGAAGCGGAGGCCGAGGAAGCGCGCGCGGCGTTCAAGGCCGCCGACGCACGCGCCAATGCCGCGACCGCGGCGATCGAACGCATCCAGGCGGAGTTCCATCGCGTCGGCCGCGCCGCCGAGTTGCGCATCGCCGACATCGAGAAGGTCGCGACGTCGCAAGCGAACCTCGCACGCGCCGAGGCCGCGGTCGCGATCGCGCGTTCGGAACTGGCCGCGGCGGAGCTGGCGCTCGCGCGCACCGAAGTCCGGGCGCTCGACGGCGGCATCGTCTTCGAGCGCAAGGTCGCGCCCGGCGACCGCGTCGGCGAGCCGGAGTCGCCGGCCATCGTCACGGCGTTCCATCCGGATCGGATCCGCGTCCGCGCGGACGTGCCGCTGCAGAACGCGTTCCAAGTGTCGGTCGGCATGCAGGCGCGGATCACACTCGACGGCACCGATCTCGCGCTCGACGCGGTGGTCGTGCGCCACGTTCCGTTCTCGGACCTGACCAAATCGACCATCCCGATCCACGTCAAGGCGCCGACCGCCGACGCACGACTCGTGCCCGACCTGCTCGTCCGCGTGCAGTTCTTCGGCCGCGGGGACGCCGGCGCCAGCGCGAGCCCATCGACCGCAGCGGTCGTGATCCCGCGTTCGGCGCTGCGCGACGGCGGCATCGTGTTCGTCGTCGACGCGGACGATCGAGCACGACCGCGCACCGTGACGACCACCCCGGCCGCCGACGAACGCTCGATTCTGGTGACCGCCGGTTTGACGGTCGGCGATCGAGTGATCGCGACGCCGCCGGCCACGCTGATCGACGGCGACCGCATCCGCATCGACGACGGAGCTCCGTGATGGCGCTGATCGAATTGCGTGGCGTCACGAAGCGATTCACGCGCGGCGACGAAGTCGTCGAGCCGCTCCGCGACCTCGACCTCGACGTCGAGCGCGGCGAGTTCGTCGCATTGCTCGGCCCGTCGGGTTCCGGCAAGACGTCGCTGCTGAACCTGCTGTCGGCGGTCGACCGCGCGAGCGCCGGCAGCGTCGTCGTCGCCGGCACGGATCTGACGAAGCTGCCGCAGCGCGCGCTGTCGCATTGGCGCCGTGAGCACGTCGGCAACGTGTTCCAGCACGGCCATCTCATCCCCGTGCTCACCGCGTACGAGAACGTCGAGCTCCCGCTGTTCCTGTTCCCCCACGACGCGGCCGAGCGCCACCGTCGGGTCGTGACCGCGCTGGACGCGGTCGGGCTCGGCGATCGCGCGCACCATCTGCCGCGCCAACTGTCCGGCGGTCAGGAGCAACGCGTCGCGATCGCGCGCGCGATCGTCGCCGCACCGCCGCTGCTCGTCGCCGACGAGCCGACCGGCAACCTCGACCGCGAGAACGCCGACGCCGTGCTGGCGCTGCTGCGGCGCTTGAACGCCGAGCTCGGAGTGACGATCGTCCTCGTCACGCACGACGCACACGCCGCCGACTTCGCGACGCGGCGCATCGTGCTCGACAAGGGGAAGATCGTCGCCGCCGGAGGGTCGACGTGATGCGCACGCTGCGCCCCTTGTCGCGCTGGATCGTCCGCCACGCGCTGCGCCGCTGGCTGCGCACGACGCTGACGATCATCGGCGTCGCCGCGGCCGTCGTGCTGCTCGTGCTGGTCGACGGCCTCGCGTCCGGCGTCGATCGCGCTCTGTCCGCCGGCGACGCCGCACGCACGCTGATCGTCTATCGCGCGAACCGCTACTGCCCGCAGACGTCGGTGCTGCCGGAATCGCACACGGGCCTGATCGCGGGGCTGGACGGCGTCGAAGCCGTCGTGCCGGTCCGCGTGTTCCTGAACAACTGTCGCGCGAACCTCGACGTCGTGTCGTTCCACGGTCTGCCGCGTCCGGACGCGGTGCGGGCCCGCGAACTCACGTTCGTCGCCGGGTCCGCGGACGCGTTCCTCGCGCGCGCCGACGCGGCGCTGGTCGGCGAACGCTTCGCGTCCCGCAAGCACCTGCGCGTCGGCGACACGTTCCGCTACGGCCGCGTGTCGGTCACCGTCGCCGGCATCACGCGCAGCGCCGATGCGGTCAACGACTCGCTGGTGCTGACCGATCTGACGACGCTGCAGCGCCAGATCGAGCCCCGGACCCTCGGCCTCGTCACGCAGTTCGAGGTCCGCGTCGCGACCGGCGCCGATCCGGAAACGGTCGCGAAAGCGATCGATGCCGCCGCGGCGACGACGCAAGCTCCGACGTCGACGCGACCCCGCAACGAGTTCCGCGCGCGCGCGATCGGCGAGTTGCGCGAACTACTGCACTTCGCCCGACTGTTCGTGTTCGCGTGCGTCGCGATGCTGGTCGTGCTGGTCGCGAACACCGTGTTCCTCGCGATCGCCGAACGGATGCGCGAGATCGGCGTACTGCTCGCGCTCGGCTACGGCGGAGCCCACGTCGCCGCGACCGCGGCGCTCGAGGCTCTGCTGCTCGGCATCGTCGGGACGACGCTCGGCGCGGCGTGCGCGATCGCCGTCACGGAGAGTTTGGATCTCACGCTCGCGGTCGAAGGCATTCCGGTCGACGTCGTCGCCGACGCGACGATCGTCGCGTCGGCCTG
>JAEUIB010000424.1 GCA_016795255.1 Planctomycetota bacterium | reverse complement strand
ACGCGGGCTATGTGGCGATCGGGGCTAGGGTTTCGACGGCACCCGGGCGGGATTGCCGGCGGCTTCTTCGTCCAGATATGGGTCAACCCGCGGCGACGGGTTGGGTCTCCGAGATCGAGCGGATGCGTTCGACGACCGCGAAGATCGTGTCGTCGGGGGTCGACGCGCCCGCGGAGACGCCGACGCTCTCCGCGCCGGTGAACCACTCGGGTTGGAGGTCCTCGGCCTTCGCGACCTGATACGAGCGCGGATTCAAGCTCTGCGCGATCGACGTCAGGCGCTTCGTGTTCGCACTCGAGAACGAGCCGACGATGATCACGACGTCGTTCTCGCGCGCGAGCTCGACGATCTCCTCCTGATTGAGGCGCGTCGGGAAGCAGATGGTGTTGATGAAGCGCAGGTCGACGACCTTGCGATAGAGGACGTTCAGCACCGCGATCACGTTCGCGAGCATCTGCGTCGACTGCGACACGACTCCGCAGCGGCGCATGCGCGGCAGCTTCTCGGCTTCTTCCGGCGAACTGACGACCACCGGGTCGGGGACCTGACTCGCGATGCCGACGACCTCGTCGTGACCGTGATCGCCGACGATGACGACGCGGCGACCCTCCGCCGCGAGTTCGCGGACCTCGGAGTGGATCTTCGACACCAGCGGGCACGTGCCGTCGAGGATCGTCAGGCCCTGCTGGCGCGCCGAGTTCCAGACGTCGACTTGCGTGCCGTGCGCACGGAACAACAGCGGCGCCGACTTCGCGTCCTCGAGCTTCTTGACGACGCGGACGCCCGACTCCGCGAGCTGCTGGACGACGACTTCGTTGTGCACGATGTCGCCGAGCATGTAGACGGTGCCGTACTTCCGGGCGCTCTCGAGCGCCAACTGGACGGCGTCCCGGACGCCGAAGCAGTATCCCGCGTGTTTCGCCAACTCGATGCGCATGGAGTTCCTTCGCGTGGCCGACCTCGGAACCGGAGCGACGGTCGTGGTGATGGAGCGGACCGTCGAACGCGACCGACGTCGTCGTTGGGTCGAGAATGGGACGCGCGCTCGATCCACCGCCCCGCCGGTCGCGAGCCGACCTTCGACCGAAGGCCTACCCGTTCCGCCGTGGCGACGGTCCTCGTGCTGCGCCTCGTTCCTCGACCGGACGCTCGTCCGATCCCTTCGACGGGCCGTGACGCCCGGTTCCGCCGACATTCAGTAGCACACCCCACCGATCGCAGCCCGGCTTTTCAAGATCTGGAAGCTCCCGGTCACGTCCCGACCGGCCGCCCGACGAAACTCCGGCAAGAGTCGAGGTTTCGGGCGACGATCCCACCCCGCCGGCCGGTCACGGCAGTTGCCAGCGGGAGCCGAACCGGGATACTCTCTGCCGGTCCCTGGCCTCCCCTCGAATCCACCCTCGAGACGATCCGCATGAACCTCCCGTCGCGCCTGTTCGCGGTCGCCGTGGTCATTTGCGCCGGCGCCGCGTCGGCGCTCGCGCAGCAGAGCATCATCGACGCCGACCGACTCGCGATCGAGTACGCCGTGCGTCACCCGCAATTCCAGAACAACGGCGCCGGCCGTCAGCGCGGGATCATCGCGTCCAGCGTGCCCGCCGGGACGATCGTCAACGTCACGATCCCGAAGGCGCAGACCGGCACGAACTACAACGAGCCGATCGTGATCCAGGAACCGTGGGACCTGAACGCCGGCGGCAACCGTCCGCTGATGGTCGTCTGGAACGGTTACGGCAACTCGCCGTCGTCGTTCTACACCGCGGGCGTGTCGGGGCTCGACGAGGAGGCCAACTGCCGTAGTTGGCTGACCGTCGCGATGTTCGCGGTCGACGACCAGGCCATGGGCTGCGTGTCGCCGATCCCGGCGCAGACGAACGTCGAAGCGGTCATCGACTACATGATCGCGCACTACCCGATCGACCAGGACCGCATCTACATGGTCGGCTGGTCGATGGGCGCCGGCGCCAGCGCGAGTTTCGCCGCGCGCCACCTCGACCCGAACGAGCCGATGATCGCCGCGCTCGCGCTGGACGCGGGCACGTTCGATCTGATCAACGCGTACAACAGCGAAGTCACCGCGTTCAAGAACGTCGCGCACCTGATCTTCGGCGGCCCGCCGTCGAACCCGTCGTTCACGTTCAACTACGCGCGCTCCGAAACGCAGTGGTACGACTTCGGCACGAACTCCGTGCTGGAGGCGTCGTCGCAGCTTCGCAACCTGCGCCACGTCCCGATCCACCACGTCTACAGCACCGACGACACCGTGCTGTACCTGCCGGCGCAGAACTCGCTGTTCACGAACTTCCTGACCGCGAAGGGCGCGACGATCACGACGACGACCGTCTCGGGACAGGTACCGCCGCATTCGTGGAACATCATGGATCCGGTCGCCGCGCTCGACTTCCTGCAGTCGAAGACCGTCAATCGCACGCCGGCCTCGTTCGAGATCACCGCGGACCGCAGCGCGCGGTACTACTGGGCGAACGTCACGCAGCGCGCCACCGGGCAGTTCTCGACGTTCAACGTCGCGACGAACGCCGTCGCGAACTCGCTGACGTTGTCCGGCGTCGCGAACGTCAGCGCGATGACGCTCGCTCCGCCGGCCGCGACGATGGACCTCGATGCGCCGTTCTCGGTGTCGTTGACGACCACCGACGTCGGCGCGACGACGCTCGCGATCGAGGGTGTCCCGGTCCAGCCCACGTACGTGCTGAACGGCACGTCGCTGCTCGGCGGCTGGACCTGGGTCGGCGGAACGCTGACGCTGCCGCTGACCGCGACCGGCACGACGTCGCTCGTCGTCCGCTTCGACGACTTCGACGGCGTGATGACCGGACCGTCGACGCTCGCGATCAACAACAACCTGCATCTGACGCTGACCGGCACCACGCCGAATCAGCCGTACTTCTTCATGCTCGGGACGTCGGAGGGAGTGCTGCCGCTGACGCTGATCGACCCGACCGACGACCGCAACATCCTGGTCGGCTTCAATCCGTTCCCGATCATGCTGCCGGCGGCGTTCGGCGGTTCGCCGACGGCGACGTTCGACCTGTTCATCCCGAACAACGCGACGCTGGTCGGCTCTCGTCTCTTCTGTCAGTTCGTGACGTACCCGGGCTCGTCGCACGTCATCGACGTCGTCTCGAACCGGCTCGACGTCACGTTGACCGCGGGTCCCTGATCCACGTCGATCCACGCTCGCGGCGAACACGCCGCACGCGACCGCGCACGATCCTCCGACCGGAATCGAGTCTCCTTGCCACGTACGCAGAACTTCGTCGTCGGGCCCGAACACAAGAACCTGAGCCCGTACCAGTTCCTCAGTCGCGCGGTGCGCATCGGCCAGCCCGGACTGATCCGTGAATTGATCCGCCGTGGCCACGTGCTGATCGACGGCAGCGCGCAGCCGATGCAACTGCCACTGAAGCGCGGCAGCGTCGTCAGCGTGTCGTGGCCCCCCGACCTCGAGCAGGGGCAGCGACGATTCGCGAAGAAGCCGCGCATCACGGTGCTGTTCCAGAACGATCACGTCATCGCGATCGACAAGCCCGCCGGGCTGCCGGTCGTGCCCGAGCGCCGGCGCGAGCGCCAGACCGTCCTCGACGTGCTCGAACCCGCGCTGCAGAAGTCGAAGTCCGGGCAGGTCACGCGCGTCGTGCATCGCCTCGACAAGCACACGAGCGGCGTGCTGTTGCTGGCGCGGGACCGCGACGCGAAGCGGATGCTGTGCTCCGCGTTCAACGACCGCACGATCCACAAGGAGTACCTGACGCTGGTGCGCGGGACGCCGTCGACGGAGTCCGGCGAGATCGACCTCGCGATCGGCAAGGACCGCCGGCACGCGCTGCGGATGGTCATCGCCGAACGCAAGGGCAAGGACGCGCTGACGCGCTGGCGGATCGAAGAGCGCTTCCGCGGCTACACGCTGTTGCGCGTGTTCCCGGTCACCGGACGGACGCACCAGATCCGAGTGCACCTCGAGCACATCGGCTTCCCGGTGCTGTGCGACGAGCTGTACGGGGCGCGACCCGAGCTGATGCTGTCCGAGATCAAACCGGGCTTCCGCAGCAAGGACGCCGAGGCCGAGCGGCCCCTGCTCGCGCGGCTGGCGCTGCACTGCGCCGCCCTCGAGTTCCCGACCGGCGACGGCGACCAACGGACCCGGGTCGAGTCCCCGCTGCCGAAGGACCTCGAAGTCGTGCTGAAGCAGCTGCGCAAGCACCGCGCCCCCTGAACGCCCCCGCTGCGGGCTTTCGCCGGTCGCCTGCCTCCCTTATGCTCCCGCGTTTTCTCGACGACCCCGTGGACGGATCGACGCCATGAAGACCAACGTTCGCAACTCGAAGACGAAGCGCTCGAAGAAGACCGGCTTCCGCTACCGCAACAAGACGAAGGGCGGCAAGAAGGTCATCAAGCGTCGCCGCGCCCGCGGCCGCAAGATCGGCAACTGACGCACGGGGCGGCGGCGACGCCGCATGACGTGCCCGACGTTGCACGGCGGCCCCGGCGTTCGGCTCGGGCCGCCGCGGCGTTTGCAAGGCCGCTCGCGACCTCGATCGGTTCGAGCGTCAGGGCTCGGGCGGCCGCAGCACCAGGATGGGGATCGGGCAGCGCAGCAGGATGCGCTCGGTGACGTCGTCGAGCATCCACGTCGGAGCCCCTTCGGGACGATGCGCTCCGATGATCAGCAGGTCGTGACCGCCCTCTTCGATCTCGGACAGCAGTTCGTCGACGATCAATCCGTCGCGGACGACGATGTCGTGCGGCACCCCCGACTGCGCCAGCAGCTCGCGCACGCGTGCGTGCTGGTCGAACTCCTCCGTCGGTGACTCGGGCCCGGCTTGCGCGTGCCGACGCTCGGTCAGCGGAAGCTGATCCGGCAGCACGACACCGGCACGGATGTGGATGACCGTGACGCGGGCTCCGAGACCGCGCGCGATCTCGATCGCGCCGAGCGTCGTCGCCGCGCTGTGCTTGCCCCCGGCGACGGCGACGAGCACGCGCGAGAACTTGGCGCTCGGCCGCCGCGCGACGAGCACCGACGTCTTCACCGAACGCACGACCGTCGCGACGCGCGAACCCTTGAACAACCGGACGATCGCGCGCCGGCCGGCCGGCGGCACGATCGACACCGCGTACGTGCCGCTCTGCGACTCGGCGAGCACCGCGCGTTCGGCCGGCCCCGGCCGCTTCGCGACGCGCGTGACGATCCCGGCCGCCTCGAGGCGAGCCTTCGCGTCGTCGATCCATCGCGGATGCGCCGCCACGTCCTCGTTCGTCGCGAGCAGCGTCACGCGCGCGCGCAATGCCGGCACGAGCTGCGCCGCGGCGGCGAGCGCCCACTCACCTCGCACCGACGGATCGACGTAGAGCAGGATGTCCATGGTCGGCGAGTCCTTCAGATCGCGAACAACAGCACGAGAGGGGTCGCGAACAGGAACAGCACGAAACCGAGCAGTCGCCGCGGGTCCCGCACGCAGACCGACGACAGGCGGTCGAGACCGTGCTGGAACGGCCCGAACGCGATGAAGACCAACGGAACGGCGAACGCCGCGACGCAGAGCATGAAGATCAGCACCACCGGGAACGCGTCGGCGTGCTTGACGATGAAGCTGACGAACAGCGTGTCGACGAACGTCGTGATGTTCGCGCCCATGATGTACGGGAACAGGTTCTCGCGCCGGACGTAGCCCTTGGCCGTCAGCGGCACGAGCACGGTGATCGACACCGAGACCGACAGCGTCAGCGTCGTGACGATCATGCCGACCAGGAACATCACCGGTGGCCGGAACAGCACGCTCGACACCGCGGTGAACCGGGGAGACGTGCCGCTGACGTCGGGCAGCGCGTGGTCGAGCACCTTGAACGCGACCAGCAGCATCGTCACGCCGAGCACGAACACGAGCAGCGGCCACGGGATCTGGCCGACCAGCAGCAGCGCCGGACGCATCATCACGTCGACGATCGAGTCGATGTTGCTGCCGCCCGTCATGCGCAATCGCTCGATGACCGCCGGATCCCGCAACAGCCACTCGCCGACGAGCAGCGCCGGCACGCACAGAACGGCGGCGATGAAGAACGCGGCCGCGCCGATGTACGCCGTCTTGCCGTGCTGTCGCGCACGGTGGTCGTGCAAGAACCCGACGAACAGGATCACGAAGCCCGAGCCGAGCCGCGATCCGCAGATCATCCCCATCGACTCGAAGCGATCGAGCGCACCTTGGTCGAGCAGCGTCAGCGCGATGCTCGCGACCGGCGACCCCGACATCAGGATCATCGCGCCGATCCAGCCGAGGCCGACCGCGGAGGTCGGACCGTCGACGCCGAGCGTCTGCAGCAGCGAGCCGACGGCGGACGCGCCTTTGCCGAGCGTTCCGATCGCGAGGATGATCAGGTAGATCCCCGCGAACAACGCGACCAGCCGCTTGACGACGTTCAACGAGGTTCGGTCCGCGCGAGGTGACGGTCGGCCGAGCAGTCTGGCTACGGATTCGCGCGGATCAAGTCAGCAGCGGGAACGACTCGCGGCGTGGCAGTAGCCGGCCTGCGCCAGATCGCAGTGCGAACACGCGGGTCGTAGTCCACAGATCGCGTCGGATCCGGTCGCGAACGCTTCCAGCGTCTGCGTCGCGCGGCGGATGTCCTCCGCCCGCTCACCGTCCGGGTCGACGTCGAGGCGCGCGAGGAACCGCTCCCCCGCCGTCGACCGCTCGACCGGCGCCGCCAGCGCGGCCAGCAGGCGCGCGTGCTCGCGCAGCGCGTCCGATTCGCACAGCGTCGCGGCACATTCCCGGCCTTCGCCGTGCTCGAGTGCGTCGCGCAAGCGCAGCGCGAACGGGACGCGACTCGCGTGCACCGACGCCGACAGCACGCGCGACACGCGGCGCAGTTTGCGCAACGCGCGGAGGCTGCCGTTGCGGCCACCCGGCGCGATCACCGCATTCGCCAGCGTTTCGAGTTCTGCATCGGTCGCCGACGCGAACAACTCCGGATGGAGGTGCAGCGGTTCGTCGCCGTCGAATCGCAGCCGCATCACGCCGACCGCGATCCGGCGCAGGACTTCGCGCTCGTCGCCGGGCGCCGGCGATTCGGGCCCGCGCACATCGCGCCACTCGGGACGTTCCCGATCGAGCGTCGCGACCATGCATTCGAGCAGGTCACGCACCGTCCACGATCGCGCTCGTTCGTACGTCAGCACCCGATCCTCCGCTCCCCGCCCTCTCGACACCGCCCGCCCTACGACCCCGTCCCACACCACACCACGCAACCCCGGCGGACCCGCTGCTCGCGCGAGCTTCGGCACCCGAACCCGGCCCCCCGACGCGCCGCCGGACGCACGAAGGCGTCCGAGCACGCGCGGTCAACGGGTCCTGGTCGAGCGCCCCCCGGCAGGTTCGACGGGTCGCTAGAGCACCCGTGGATCAGCGATCTGTCGACAGGGCATCTGCGGCACGCGCGAGAAGGTCGCCGAGGCTTGCCGCCGTTGAAACACCCAGCGAGGCCAACGCGTCGGTCAGGACGCGATCCGCGGGCCCGACCGCGAGCGGCGCCGGCAGCGACGCCCGCACGATCGGCCCGTACGACGCCTGCGTGACGATCCGAGGGTCGAGCAGCACGACCACACCGCTGTCGGTCGGCCCGCGCACGATGCGTCCCGCACCTTGCCGGATCCGCAGCAACGCCCGCGGCAGCGAGTAGTCGCGGAACCCCGACCGCCCGCGCCGATCGAGCGCCTCGCATCGAGCGGCATGCACCGGATCGCCCGGGGACTCGAACGGGATCCGCTCCTGGATCACGCACTTGATCCGCGCGCCGGGCGCATCGACGCCTTCCCAGAACGACCGAGCACCGAGCAGGACCGCGCGATCGGTGTTGCGGAAGCGCTCCAGCACGCGCGCCGTGCTGCCGTCGACGCCCGGGCACAGGACCTCGATCCCCTCGCGCGCGAGCGGCGCCCGCAGCGCGTCGGCGACGCGCAGCATGCGACTGCGCGCGTTGAACAACACCAGCGTCCGCCCGTCGAGCGCGACCGCCATCGCGAACGCGACCTTCGCGATCGCGCGCGCGGCCGTGGTCGCGTCGCGCGCCAGCGGATCGCCGATCGACAACGGCAACACGAAACGCAATTGCCGCGCGTAGTCGAACGGCGATCCGAGCTGCAGCGGCGCGGGACGACGCGCCGCGTCGAACTCGTCGAGTCCGACCTGACTGC
>JAEUIB010000423.1 GCA_016795255.1 Planctomycetota bacterium | reverse complement strand
GCGTCAGGAGCTCACGGAACGCGGATCCGACGCGGTCCAGCGCAGTTCGTGCGAACGCGCACGGTCGTCCCGCCGCGTGCGGTCACGATGCGTTCGAGCGACAGCGCTCGCCCGCCGAGCGCGATCCGTCCGATCGGTGTTCGCCAAACGCTCACGGCGCCGTGACGTATGGGAGCGCGATTCGGGTCGGGCGTCGTCCGGGAGGTGGTCGTGGTTCGTGCACTGTTCGTCGCGGTGGCGCTCTTCACCGGAACCGCGGTGTTCGAGGACGCGCCGGTCGAGGCTCCGGCCAAGGCCCCGGCCGAGATCGCATCGGTCGACCTGCCCGCGGAACTCGATCGCGTGCTGCGCGATTACGAAAAGGCATGGGCCGCGAAGGACGCCAAGGCGCTGGCGGCGTTGTTCACCGACGACGGCTTCGTCCTGCAAGACGGCGCGCCGCCCGTGCGCGGTCGCGACGCGATCGAAGCGGCGTACACGGGCCTGGGGGGGCCGCTGTCCCTGCGCGCGTTCGCGTTCGCCGTCGACGGCGACCTCGGAACCATCCTCGGTGGATACACCCACGAGTCCGGCGCGCCGGACTCGGGCAAGTTCACGCTGACGTTGCGCCGCGCGGCCGACGGGCGGTACGCGATCGTGTCCGACATGGACAACGCGAATCACCGGCGACGTTGAAGCGGCTGCGCGAGTTCTTCACGGCTTCTTGGGCTCGCCGTTCGCTGGTTCGTCCTTCGCCGGCTCTTCCGGCGGGTCCTTCGCGTCGCCGTCCTGCGCAGCGCCGTCACCGTCCTTCTTCAGCTTCTTGCGCTTCGGCGTCGGCGTGCCGCCGAGGTCGTCGGGCTTCTTGATGCACAACAACTCGAGCACCGGCGCGTCGACGTCGAACCGATCGCGGATCTCGAGTGCTTCGAGGTCGAGCGCGAGGATCCGGCGTTCGTTGCCACCGCCGAGGAACGCGCGCTTGCCTCCGGGTTCCAGCGCCATGCGGTCGAGGCCGAACGTGCCGGCGCCGCCGAACTCGATGCGGATCGGAATGCGCCGATCGATGGTCTTGGCGCCGCCGCGCACGACGGCGATGTCCGCCGAATCCGTACACAGCGCGAACACGCGGCCGCCGCCGAGCACGACGCGCTGCGGGCCGCCCGGACATTCGACGGTGCGGACCGCTTGCGCCGTCTTCGCGGCGACGACGCGGAGCTGCCCGAGCGCGCGATCCGCGACCCACACCTCGCCGCTCGGCGCGTCGATGGCGATCGATCCTGCGGTCGCGCCCGTCGGCACGGTGTAGATCACGCTGCCGCGGTCGAGGTCGACGACGTACACCTCGCCCGTCGTCGACTCGGAGACGTACGCGGTCTTTCCATAATTGCCGGCCGTCGCCACGCGATCGAGGTTGCGACCGCGCACGTCGATGCGCTTCTTGACCGTGCCCTTCGCGACGTCGACGAGCAGGATCTGCCCCGCTCCGGACAACGCGACGACGAGGTCGCTGCCCGACAGCGCGAGTCCGCGGGCCTCGCCGGAGCCGCCGAGCTCGATCGACTTCGCGGCGTCCTTGCCGGCGAGGTCGACGATCGAGATCCGCGCCTCGCCCTCGTTCGACAGGTAGACGTGGCGGCCGTCGGCGGCGACCTCGATGTCCACGCATTCGCGCTCGAGCTGGATGGTCTTCAGCCGTCGCCCGCGCTCGGAGTCGAGCACCGTGATCTTCGGTTGGTTCGCGTGGAGGACGAGCAGGACGGACTCGTCCTCGCGCGCGGTGGCGAGCGGCGACGTCGCGAGTGCGAGGATCGAGAGGACGAGGTTGCGGAGTCGCATGGGACCCTCCACGAAGGAGCGAGTCAGGGACCACAGGGTACAGGCAGTCGGAGCGGTCGGTCTGTGGACGACGTGTCGTTGCGAGAACCCGCGCACGCATTCGCGATTCAGGCGACCGGCGGTGGGGTTCGAGGCGAGGTCTTGGCGGTCCATGTCGATCGTCCGCAGGAAGGAGCGCGCGGGTCGGCGCATCGCCTGGTACGAAGTCGATCCTCGCCGCGGCGCAAGGGATCCGGTTCGGCCCCGTCGACACAGCCGGCGTCGCAGGGCGTTGGGGCGGCGCCCCTGGGTGTAGGGTTCGAACACGGGAGGGATGGGTCGGGGTGGTTCGAGACGTCCGAATCCTGTCGTGGGGTGGCGTGGCGGCGATCGCGATCGCCGTCGTCGTCGGGGCGTTGTCGTGGTCGTGGTTCGCGAGCGAGGCCCCGCCGCCGGCGCGTCCCGCGGAATCCACGCCGTCGACCGCCATCCTCGATCCCACCGGACCGGAGCCCGTCGTCGGCGTTGCGGAGTCCGAGCGCATCCCGATCGCGGAAAGCGAGGACCGAGGTGCGTCGGGCGCAGCCGCGACGGTGGCGCTCGAAGGGCTCGTGCGCGATGTCCACGGTCGAGCGATCGCCGACGCGACCGTCGAGCTGTGGCTGCGCCGGACTCCGAAAGTCACTTCGAAGTTCGAGGAAGAGCGCTTGGCATCGGCGACGTCACGTGCCGATGGGTCGTTCACGATCGCCGTACCCGTGGCCGTCGCTCGAATCGCCCCGGAGCGGTGGCTCGTGCGAGGTCGAGCCGACGGATTCGTCGAGTCCTCCGTGAACGTCGCGGGAGCGCCGACTCCGATCGTCGTCGAACTCGTCCGCTCGTTGCGCATCGAGGGCTCGGTGCGCGACGCGCGGACCCACGCTCCGATCGCGCACGCGGAGGTCGATCTCTTCAGGACCGAGCTCCTGCCGGTCGTCGTCGCGACGACGACCTGTGACGACGACGGCAAGTTCTCGTTCGACGGCGTCGGCGAAGGATCCACGATCGGGTTCGGCGTGGTCGAGCCCGGCTCCACTCCGTACCACCACGACTTCGGCGTCGTTCGCGCTGCCGCCGATCGCGCCGTGGTGGACGTCGTCGTGTCGATGCCTGCCGGGACTCGGACGACGTGGATCAGCGTCGACGGCGTGAGCGGCGAGCCCGCACCGTTCGCGACGTGGGTCGTCGAAGGGCGAACGCTCTCGACGACCGACGCTCGCGGCGTCGGTACGTTGAACCTCCGCTCGACGCGCGCACCCGCGGGAGACGTCGGGGCTCCCGGCTTCTGCAGTGCGAGGATCCGACTGCACCCGATCGTCGCTCCCGATCCGCGGATCGTGATTCCGTTCTTGCGCGCGTGTTCGATCCGCGGGCGCGCGTCGGATCCGGCGGGTGCTCCACTCGCGGGTTGGTGGATCTACGGAAGCCGCAGTGCGACGAACACCGCGCGTGCGTCGGACTGGTTCGATCCCGCGGGATTCGCGACGTACACGCTGACGTCGCTCGAAGGCACGCTGACGGCCGCCGACGGTTCGTTCGAGCTCGACGGGCTCGCGCCGGGTCCTGGCGAGTTCCTGCTCTGCGCACGACCGGATGCGACGAAGCACGACACGGGCAAACTCTTCCATGCATTGATGCTCGATCGACCCGGACTGACCGTGGTCCAGGACATCGTGGCGGACCCGACCGCGAAGACCGGCACGATCACGGGCACGGTCCAGCTCGATGGTGCACCCGCGGTGGCAAGCATCCAGGTGACGTCGAACACCGGATCGATCAGCGTCATGTCGAGCCCGACCGGTGAGTTCCTCGTCCCCGACGTGCCGGCGGGAGAGTGCAGCGTCCATGTCGCTGCGGGCGCCGCGACGTGGACGAAGCAACTGATCGTCGCGCCGTTCGGCGCGCACGGGTGCTACCCGCGGCTCGAATCCCGCTCCCCGACGATCACGAGTGGGAAAGTGGTCGGCGAGGACGGCCGGCCGATCCGCGGGGTGCTGGTGGGAGCCGGACCGCGCGCGATCGGCGGGGTGTCGAAGGCGGACGGCACGTTCTCGTGCTCGTCCTACGTGGAACCGGGCACGCCGTTGACCTTGACGGTCCGCGACGAGTTCCAGCGGGTCGAGCGGTCGGACGTGCTCGCCGGTTCGAGCGACACGGTCCTCACGGTTCGACGGCTCGTTCCGCTGCGGGTTCGCGTCATGGTCGACGGCGATGAACCACCGAGCCACGTGAAGTTCGAGTGGCTCGATCCTCGCGCATCCGAAGCGGGGTGGAAGTTCGTGCGCGAGATCCAGCTCGGCGGCGGCGCATTCACCACCCTAGTCCCGACGGGCACGATCGGACTGCGTCTGACCGAACTCGGTTCCGAGGGGCGCATCGGAGTCGCGCTCGACGTGGACGCCGAAGTCGTGGCCGCAGGGGGCGAACTCACGATCCGGATGTGAACGCTTGGGAATCCGTCGGCGCGGCCGGAAGCTCGCGACGTCGACCCTCGCTACGATCCGCGACCTATGAACCTCCACGGCAAGGTGGCGTTGGTCACGGGAGCGGGGCGGCGTGTCGGTCGCGCCATCGCGCTCGAGCTCGCGGCGCGCGGCGCGAAGGTCGCCGTCCACTTCCGGACGTCGAAGGCCGAGGCCGACGACGTCGTCTCGCTGATCAAGGCCGGCGGCGGCGTCGCCAGCGCGTATCGCGCCGACCTGACGAACGTGCTCGAGATCCAATGGCTCGCGCGCTGGATCGAGGAAGAGCTCGGCTACGTCGACGTGCTGGTGAACAGCGCGTCGGAGTTCTTCGAGACCGCATTGGTCACGTCGTCCGACGCCGACTGGGATCGGCTGATGGGCGCGAACGTGAAGGCGCCGTTCCAGACGATCCGCCGCTTCGCGCCGATGATGGTCCAGCGCGGCGCCGGCCACATCGTCAACGTCACCGACGTCTACGCGAACCGCCCGCTGCCGGGGTACTCGATCTACTGCGCCAGCAAGGCCGCGTTGTGGATGCTGACGCGATCGCTCGCGCTCGAGCTCGCGCCGCACGTCCAGGTGAACGCCGTCGCGCCGGGCACCGTGATGTTCCCCGAGGACTTCGACGAGGCCTCGCGGGCGAAGATCGTCCGCCGCGTGCCGCTCGGCCGCGAGGGGACACCCGAGGACATCGCGCGCGCGGTCCGCTTCCTCGTCGAGGACGGCGGGTACATGACGGGCTCGGTGATCACCGTCGACGGCGGCAAGGAGATCGGCGGATGAACGGCGGGGGACGATTCCGCCGCGTCACCGTGTTCTGCGGCTCGCGCACCGGGCATCGACCGATCTACCGCGACGCCGCGACGCGATTCGGCCACGCGCTGGCCGCGCATGCGACCGGCCTCGTCTACGGCGGCGGCAACGTCGGCTTGATGGGCGTCGTCGCGGACGCGGTGCTGGAGCGCGGCGGCGAAGTGATCGGCGTGATCCCGCGCGGGCTCGAACGACTCGAGCTCGCGCACCGCGGCGTCAAGGACATGCGCGTCGTCGACACGATGCACGAGCGCAAGACGCTGATGGCGTCGCTGTCGCAGGCGACCGTCGCGCTGCCCGGCTCGATGGGCACGATGGACGAGCTGTTCGAGTCGCTGACGTGGGCGCAACTCGGCATCGACGTGCGTCCGATCGGCGTGCTGAACGTCGACGGCTATTACGACGCGTTCCTGAAGCTGGTCGACACGTTCCAGCGCGAGGGGTTCCTCGACGCGAAGAACTCGTTCGCGCTCGTCGTGCGCGACGAGCCGGAAGCGCTGCTCGACGCGCTCGAATCCCACGTTCTCACGTACCAGCCGAAGTGGCTCGACAAGGACCAGGGATGAGCGCGATGAACGCGACGCACCGCAAGCGACCCGACCACGTGTTCCACATCACGACGCGCGACGTGTTCGAGCACGGCCGCGACGAGAGCGTGTTCCGCGCGCCGTCGCTCGCCACCGAGGGCTTCATGCACGCGTCGACGGCGGCGCAGGTCGCGAAGACCGCGCGCCGGCTGTTCCACGGGCGCCGCGACCTGATCCTGCTCTGCATCGACACGCGCCTCGTCGGGCCGACGATCCGCTACGAGAACCTCGAAGGCGGCGACGAGATGTTCCCGCACGTCTACGGTCCGCTGAACTTGGACGCGGTCGTCGACGTCGTCGAGTTCCCGCCGCACGCGGACGGCTCGTTCGGCTTGCCGAAGCGCGTCGCGGACCTCGCGTGATCGGATCGCCCGCGCTGCGCACCGGAGTCCTCGCATGAAACGTCCTTGGGTGTTCGGTCTGCTCACGGTGGCGGCCTGCTCCGACGCTCCCGACCTGTCCCCGGTCGTCACGCTGGAACATGCGACGGAGCTCGCGCAGCGCTTCGTCATCGTCGACGGCCACATCGACGTGCCGTACCGCCTGACCGACAAGATGGAGGACATCACGGTCCGCACGCCGGGCGGCGATTTCGACGTGCCGCGCGCGCGCGCCGGCGGGCTCGACGCGCCGTTCATGTCGATCTACACGCCGGCGTCGTTCGAGAAGTCGGGCGGCGCGAAGACGTTCGCCGACGGGCTGATCGACATGGTCGAGGGCTTCGCGAAGGCGCGCCCCGATCTGTTCCGCATGGCGGCTTCCGTCGCGGACGTGCGCGCCGTGGCGGCGGCGGGGCAGATCGCGCTGTTGATGGGCATGGAGAACGGCACGCCCATCGAGAAGGACCTGGCCAACGTCGAGCATTTCGCGAAGCGCGGCGTCCGCTACATCACGCTGTGTCACTCCGAAGACAACCACATCTGCGATTCGTCGTACGCGACGACGCGGACGTGGGGCGGCCTGTCGCCGTTCGGGCGCGACGTCGTCGCGCGGATGAACGAGCTCGGCGTGCTGATCGACGTTTCGCACATCTCCGACCAGGCGTTCGACGACGTCATCGAGCTCACGCGCGCGCCGCCGATCGCGTCGCACTCGTCGGCCCGCGTGTTCACGCCGGGATTCGAACGCAATCTCGACGACGCACGCATCGCGCGACTCGCCGCGAAGGGTGGCGTGCTGATGATCAACTTCGGCTCGACGTTCGTCGCGCAGAAGAGCCGCGAGGCCGGCGATGCGTCGCGCAAGCAGATGATGGAGGCCATCGCGGCGAAG
>JAEUIB010000399.1 GCA_016795255.1 Planctomycetota bacterium | reverse complement strand
GGGTCGCCGATCCGCAGGCCTCCGGGTTGCTCAGTCCGCTCAGCCTGGTGCTTGGGCGGGGGCAGCCCCAGCCCATGCACCAGGTTCACGGCCGAGCCCACACGGTGTCCGACGCGGGGTGCGAACACCGCGCCGCGGCCTACGATCCCGGCCATGTCCACTCCTCCCGTGATCGAGACCCGCGGCCTCGCCAAGCGCTACGACGGCTTCGCCGCGCTCGCCGGCATCGATCTCGTCGTCCGTCCTGGGGAAGTCCTCGGCTACATCGGTCCGAACGGCTCCGGCAAGAGCACGACCGTCAAGATCCTCACGGGCCTTCTGCCGTCGTTCGACGGCGAAGCGCGGGTCGCCGGCTTCGACGTCCGCGACGCGCCGACCGAGGTCAAGCGCCGGATCGGCTACGTGCCGGAGCAGGCGCAGCTGTACGACGCATTGACGCCGCTGGAGTTGCTGACGTTCGTCGGTCGCCTCCACGATCTCGACGAACGGCACGCGCACCGGCGCGGAGCTGCGCTGATCGAGGCGTTCGGCCTGCACGACCGCGCGCGCCTGCGCATCGGCAGCCTGTCGAAGGGCATGAAGCAGAAGGTCCTCTTCTGCACCGCACTGCTGCACGACCCGGCTGTGCTGTTCCTCGACGAACCGCTGTCCGGCCTCGACGTCAACGCGGTGATCCTCGCCAAGGAGCTGATCCGCCAGCTCGCCGACGCGGGCAAAGCGGTGTTCTATTGCTCGCACGTCATGGACGTCGTCGAACGGGTCTGCGATCGCATCGTGCTGATCGCGCGCGGCGCCGTCGTCGCACAAGGCACGTTCGCCGAGCTGGCGGAGCGCGCGGCCGAAACGCGGCTCGAGGCGGTGTTCTCGCAATTGACGGGAGGCGGCGGCGAAGCGGACCAGGCGCGCCGCATCGTGTCGGTGCTGCGCGAGACCGCGTCGTGAAGGAGTCCGGCTCCACCGTCGTGCGGACGAAGCGCGGTGCGGCGACGCGCGATCGCCCGCCGTGGATCGCGCGCGTGTTGATCACGGCGGCGCGCCGCGTGGCTCCTCCGTCGCGCGCCTTCGGGATCGAGCCGGACAAGCTCGTCGCGCTCCTCGAACTGCGATTCGCACTCGACGCGCGCGCGACGCGCTCGCTGGCCGAGGGACGCACGGGAGTGAGCCTCGGTCAGATGCTGATCGGCGCGCTGTTCATCGCGTTGTTCACGACGATCGTCGTCGTGACCGTGCCCACCGCGGCGCTCGCGGTCGGCGTGGTCTCGACGGCGCTGTGGCTGGCGATCCCGACGATGTTGCTCGGAGCGTGGCTCGACGTGCTGCTCGACGGCGCGTCCGAGTCCGTGATCGCGCCGACGCCGGTCGGCGACCGCACGGTGCTCGCGGCCCGATTGCTGTTCCTCGCGACGTACGCGACGGCGACGGTCGGTGCGATCGTCGCGCTCCCGCTGGCGGCCGGCGTCCTGCGTCACGGTCTCTGGCCGTTCCTACCGATCGGCCTCGTCGCCACGGCGACGTCGAGCGTCACCGCCGTCCTGCTGTTGCTGCTCGCGTTCCTCGTGCTCGCGCGCGTCGTGCCCGGCGATCGGTTCCGCGTCTGGGCGCTGCGCGCTCAGTTCGCGACGGCGATCGCGTTCCCGCTGGCGTGGCAGATCGTGCCGCGGCTGCTCCCCCACCTCGGCGAGTCGGTTCCACACTGGGTCCTGCTCGCCGTTCCGCCGTGTTGGCCGGCCGGACTCGCGTCGTGGTGCGACGGCGAAGTCGTGCCGCTGCGCGGCCTGCGGACCGCGCTGACGTTCGTGGTTCCGCTGGCGTCGTTCGCGTGCGCGCTCGCACTCGCGAACCGGCGTTTCGTCGCGGCGACCGCGTCGCCACAGACCGAATCGCACCGCCCCGCGCCGTTCGCGGCCGGCCCGATCGCTCGCTTCTGCGCCCGCGTCGGTTCGGACCCCGACGAACGCGCCGGGTTCGAGTTCGCCCGCGTCGTGACGCTGCGCGAGCGCTCGTACGTGGTCCACACGATGCCGGGCACGATCCTGGCCCTCGTGCTGTTCGGGGCATCGGTGTTCGCGATGGATCGCGACATGGTGTCGACGCCGCATTGGGTGCTGTTCGGCTTGCTGCCGTTGCTGCTCACGATCACGTTGCCCACCGCCATCTGGACCACCCGCGCGACCGAATCGCCCGAGGCCGCGTGGCTGCGCGACGTCGCGCCGTACGCCGACGACCGGGCGTTGCGATCCGGGTCGTTCAAGCTCCTGCTCGTGCGGTGGTGCGCGATCCCGAGTCTGTGTGCCCTGGCGGTCTGCAGCGTGCTCGGATCCTGGCGCGGCGCGCTGTTCTCCGCGGTCTCCACGCTCGCCGCGTTCCATCTCGACGTGCTCGCGTGCACGTTGCTCGACGTTCGGCACCCGTTCCGCGCGCCGTACTCGACCGACCGCCTGAACAACGCCGCGCCTTCGCTGCTGTTCTTCCTGCACACGCTCCTCGTTCTGGCAGCGGGCGCCGGGTTGCTCGTGGCCCACGACGCACCCATCGTGCTCGCGGTCGGCGGCGTCGCATTGTCCGCGCTCGCACCGCTGCGCTGGCGCGCGCTGCGGTCGTGACGCACGGGAGCGTCACGACCGCGGCGCCGGAAGCCGAGAACGTGCATCCATCGGGTCGATGCGCGTTCCGTCGGCGAGGTCTCGTCACGGCACGAACGGCAGCGTCACGGCCGAGAGCGCCGCTCCGCACGCCTCGCGCACCGAGCGATGAACGACGCACGTCGAGCCGGACTTCGATCAAGCAAGCAGCGCGGGGACGATCTTCCCGGCGACGTCGGTCAGCCGGTAGTCGCGGCCCTGGTGCTTGTAGACGAGCCGCGTGTGGTCGAAGCCGAGCAGGTGCAGCATCGTCGCGTGGAGGTCGTGCACCTCGACCGGGTTCTCGACGATGTTGTACGAGTAGTCGTCGGTCTTCCCGTACGTGATGCCGGGCTGGATGCCGCCGCCGGCGAGCCAGACCGTGAAGCAGCGCGGATGGTGATCGCGCCCGTAGTTCGTCTTCGACAGCTCGCCCTGGCTGTAGACGGTTCGGCCGAACTCCCCCGCCCACAGCACGAGCGTGTCGTCCAGCAAGCCGCGGCGCTTGAGGTCGCGCAGCAGCGCCGCCTGCGCCCGATCGACCGCGCCGCATTGCGCGCGCATCTCGCCGGGCAGGTTGTTGTGGGCGTCCCAACCGCGCATGTAGAGCTGGATGAAGCGGACGCCGCGCTCGGCCATGCGCCGTGCGAGCAAGCAGTTCGCCGCGAACGATCCCGGCTTCTTGACGTCCTCGCCGTACATCGCGAGCGTCGCCTCGTCCTCGTCGGCGAAGTCGACGAGGTCGGGCACCGACATCTGCATGCGGAACGCCATCTCCTGTTGCGCGAGGCGCGCCGCGGTCTCGGGGTCGTTCGTCCGGTCGTGCTCGATGCCGTCCAGTTGCGCGACCAGGTCGAGCATGCGCCGCCGATCGCGCCGCAGGACGCCCTTCGGATCGCGCAGGAACAACACCGGATCCGCGGCCGCGCGCAGCCGGCAGCCCTGGTGCTCGCTCGGCAGGAAGCCCGAACCCCAGAAGCGCGCGGACAGCGCCTGCATGTTGCCGGTGCCCTGCGTGATCAGCACGACGAAGGTCGGCAGGTTCTTGTTCATGCTGCCGAGGCCGTAACCGACCCACGAGCCGAACGACGGCCGACCCGGCTGCTGGTTGCCGGTCTGGAAGAACGTGATGCCCGGCTCGTGATTGATCGCGTCGGTGTGCATCGAGTGGATGAAGCACAACTCGTTCGCGAGCGACGCCGTGTGCGGGATCAACTCGGACAGCCACACGCCGTCCTGCCGGTTCGCGTAGCGCGAGAAGCGGAACGCCGTCGGCGCGACCGGGAAGCGCGACTGCCCCGACGTCATGCCGGTCAACCGCTGCCCTTGCCGGATCGAATCGGGCAGGTCCTCGTTGAAGCGCTCGACCAGCGTCGGCTTGTGGTCGTAGAGGTCGAGCTGGCTCGGCGCGCCTTCCATGTGGAAGTAGATCACGCGCTTCGCCTTGCCGCGGTGATGCGGGCCGACCACCGGCAGGACGCGGTCCTGCGCGAGCGCGTCCGCGCCGCACAACTCCGCGAACGCCGCGGTCCCGAGCGCCGATGCCGCGGTGCGCAACGTGTTCGAGAAGAACCGCCGTCGCGTGAGCTTCAAGCCGGGGTCGAACGACGGATCGAGTTCGCGGTTCACGGGTTCATCCTCGCGTGATCGTCGCATCGAGATTGAGCAACGCGTTCGCCACCATCGTCCACGCGGCGAGTTCCGCGTCGGACGCGCCTTGCAGCTTCGGCAACATGCCGACCGACAGCAGCGCGGCCGCGTCCTGCGGCGCATCGGCGTAGCGCGCGCGGAAGTCCGCCAACGCGTCCGCCAGCGCGCTCGCTTGCCGGACCGTCGGCGACGCACCGGTACAACGCCGGAACATCGACTCGAGGCGCACCGCGTCGTCGGCCGCTTCCGCCAACGTCCGCTGCGCGAGCCCGCGCGCGGCCTCGACGAATTGCTCGTCGTTCCACAGCGCCAGCGCCTGCAGCGGCGTGTTCGTCGTCGTGCGCTTCACCGTGCACGATTCGCGCGTCGGAGCGTCGAGCGCGAGCAGCGTCGGCGGCGGCGCCGCGCGCTTCCAGTACGTGTAGAGCGAGCGTCGCCACAACTCCGCGCCCTCGCCACGCTGGTACGCGCGCGTGTTCGACGCGGGCATCGCGACCTCCTGCCACAGACCTTCCGGCTGGTACGGCCGCACGGACGGCCCACCGACCGACTCGACCAGCAGTCCCGAGACGTACAGCGCCTGGTCGCGGATCGCTTCGGCCGACAGGCGCTCGCGCGGGAAGTACGCGAGCCAACGGTTGTCCGGATCGCGCTCGCGCAGGTCGTCACGGACGCGCGCGCTCTGCCGGTACACGCGACTGGTGACGATCTGCGCGACCAGCCGCTTCACGTCGAAACCGTGTTCGACGAAATCGACGGCGAGCCAATCGAGCAGTTCGGGATGACTCG
>JAEUIB010000553.1 GCA_016795255.1 Planctomycetota bacterium | reverse complement strand
TCACGAGCGCGTGCGAGCCTTTCGGCTTCGACGTCGACGTGTACGCGAGCGCCATGTGGTTCGACGGCAGGTTGAAGCGCTGCTCCTTGTCCGTCGACGGGATGCGCGTCGGCGCGTCGCCGTCCTGGTAGACGCGCAGTTGCGTGTCCTTCGTCTCGTCGCCGACGACGTCGATGCGGCAGATCGGATCCCACACGCTCGCGGCGAGCGGAGCCTTCGCTTGGTGCAGCTCGGCGTGGAGCGTCTTGCCCTCGGCGACCGGGAACGGCAGCAGTTGGTCGCGCTTCGGCAGAGCGGCGAGGCTCGCGATCGCGACGAGGACCGCGCACCCGGCGAGCGCGGTCCGCCGCGCCGCGTACGCGAAGCTGGCGCCGGCACACGCGGCGATCGCCGTCGACACGAGCACGAGTCCCGCGCCACCGACCGCGCGCAACGTCGGCACGACGAGCAGGCAGCCGAGCGCCGAGCCGATCAGGTTGACCGAGTAGCGGCGACTGACGCGGGCGCCGGTGCCGTCGAGGGCCGCGGCGACCGCGACGCCCCCGAAGAAGAACGGCACCACCAGATAGAGGTACGCGAGCGTCGCCTTGATCGCCGGCCAGCGCGAGTCGACTTCGGGCAACGCGCGGATCTCGTGCCGCGCGAGTACGCCGAACGTCGCGAGCACGAGCGTCGCGAACATCACGGTCGCGAACGCGGCGCGGCCGATCGGCGGCTTGGCGCGCGCGACGGCGAGCCAGGTTCCGCCGGCCGCGAACCCGAGCAGCGTCACCGTGACGACGAGGTACGTCACGTGGTGCCACAGGATGAACGAGAACACGCGGACCTGCCCGATCTCCAGCAGCAGGATCGCGGCGGACAGCAGCAGGAGGCCGAGCGCGGTCGCGGGCTCGCGTTCGGGGGTGGAGTCGGCTTGGTTCATGGGGTCCGGGGGGCGGATTCGAGGGGCGGGGATCTTATCGGCTGGTCGCCAGCGCCGTCCGCACCCTCCCTCCGAAGGGCGCATGGGACTCCGACTGTCGGGTGGTCAAAAGCCAAGCCTTGGATTAGCCTCGACTCCCTGATTCCGAAGCCAGGCCCCTGCTGCCGGGGGCGAACAACAGCAAGGGAAAGCACCCAGATGAACCGAATGAAGTCCACCGTCCAGACGACGCTCATCGCGTTGACCACCGCCACGGCGTTCGCCGCAGGCGGAGCGAAGGTCATCTACTCCGAGATCGCGACCAGCTCGACGAGCTCCGTCCCCGGCGCGCTCGACGCCGGCGGCAATCCGGTCGCCGCCCAGTTCGCGGCGATGTTCGACCTCGTCGTGAACCACGATGGTTCGCAGTGGGTCCTGCGCAGCACGAACAACCTCGGCACGACGCTCGACAACATGCTGATCCTCGGCTCGGGCAACACCGGCTCGGTGTTGTTCCAGGACGGGCAGCCGGTGCCGAACACGGCCGGCGAGACGTTCGACTTCTTCGACACCGTCCGCCCGGTCACGTGGGACGACGCCAACCGCATGGGCCTGAGCTTCCGCGCCAAGGGCGGCGTCACCACCGACGACGAGAAGCTGGTGATCTGGGACGGCACCAACTTCAACATCGTGATGAAGCAGAACGACCCGTACTTCGGGCTGATCGACATCCCGACGAACGTCACCGGCGACGAGCTGGTCGGCAACTCGATCGGTTCGGTGCAGTTGCTGAACTCCGGCCTGCTCAGCCTCGTCAACACGCCGATCACGAACTGCTCGAGCTTCCGCTACCCGGCGTTGATGCACACGAACACGGCGTTCCGGCAGTCGGGTGTCAGCGCCATCGGTGGCTCGGAGATCTGGGACTCGTTCGTCCTCGACGGCGCGGGCGGCACGCCCGACGGCCTGCACTGGTACGCCGAGGGTGACACCGAGAACACGAACACCGCGACCGACGCGATCTTCGTGGTCGACGACAACATCATCCTGCAGGAGGGATCGCTGATCCCCGGCACGGCGATGATCTACGCCGACGTGTTCCACGCGCGCATGCTGAACGACGGTCAGTACTACGTGCGCGGCGACGACTCGGTCGACAACGACTTCGCGCTGCGCGGCGACGGCCTGATCGTCAAGACCGGCGATCCGATCACGCCCGGCAACACCGAGCTGTGGGGCGTCTCGTTCAGCAACTTCTCGGGCAACCACCAGGGCGATTGGATCCTGGTCGGCAGCACGAACAGCGCGAACACGCAGGCCGACAACGTGATGGTCTACAACGGCGGCAGCATCCTGTGCCGTGAGGGCGACCCGGTCGACGTCGACGGCAACGGTCTGTTCGACGACAACGCGTTCATCAACTCGTTCAGCCCGGACGACACGCACCTCACCGACAGCGGCGACGTGTTCTTCATCGCGGGTCTGCGCGACACGATCTCGGGCACGACGTCGAACCTCGGCGACTCGATGATCCGCATCGAGGTCTGCGGCTCGGCGAATCAGTACGGCACGGGCTGCGCGGGCTCGGGCGGCTTCACGCCGTCGCTGAACCTGACGGGCTGTGCGCGCGCGGCCGGCAACGTCACGCTGTCGATCGACGACGGTCTCGGCGGCTCGTTCACGGTGCTGATGTTCGGGTTCGGTCAGGGCAACATCGCGATGGACGGTGGTTGCTCGTTGCTGATCCAGACGCTGACGCCGGCGATCCTGAACCTCCCGCTGCCGGGCGCCGGTCCGGGCAACGGTGACCTCTCGATCCCGACGCAGATCCCGGGCAACGCGCCGAGCGTCACGTTCACGATGCAGGCGTTCGTCGCCGATCCGGGCGTGCCGCAGGGCTTCTCGAACTCGAACGGCCTCGAAGTGACGATCAAGG
>JAEUIB010000221.1 GCA_016795255.1 Planctomycetota bacterium | reverse complement strand
GGCCGAACGGCCCGAGTCACTTCTCTCCCATGCTCACGTTCTCGGTGCGGCTCTCGCCGTCGCGGACTTGCACCTGCTTCGTCGCGGCGACGTAGTTCGGATGCGTCGCGACCAGCTTGTAGTCGCCCGGCACCAGGTTCGCGAACGTCACCTTCCCGAGCGAGTCCGTGCGCAGCCGATCGCGGAATCCCGAGTTCGACTCGAGCTGCAGCGTCGCGCCGGCCAGTGACAGTCCGGCCTTGCCGTCGACCTTCACGACGACTTGTCCGACGCCGTCCACTTGCATCGAGCGCTCGACCAGCTCGCCGTTGCCGACGAACACGGCGACCGGCTTCACGACCGGCGCTCGCGCGCTGCCCACGCCGAGCCCGTACCAGCCTTCCTTCACGTCGCGGAAGCGGAAGCCGCCGTCCTTGTTCGTGCGCTGCGACTGCGGCCGCCCACGCTTCAGCTTCAACTCGACGCCGGGTTTCGGTTCTTCGATCGGCGCGAGGAACACGTTCATCCGCGCCACGCTCGCCCCGTTGCGCGCCGTCACGCGGCCCGACACTTCCGCGGCGCGCGCCGCCTCGAGCACGAGCGGCGGCAAGCCCGGGACGATCTGGACCGTCACCGGCTCGGATTCCTTGTACCCCGACGCCCGGACGGTCAACCGGTACGGGCCGGGTTGGAGGTCGGCGAGCGCGAACGCTCCGTTCAAGGCGTGGAAGTTCTGCGACCGCGGCGTCGGCGCGCTCATCAGCATGCCCGGATCCGCCGCGAGCGACTCGTCGCGGATCGGCTCCGCTCCGATCGTGAAGTCCACGAGCGGTCGCCGCGTCGCGGCGTCGACGACCTGCCCGACGAGCGTCACGTTCGGCTGCAAGATGATCGTCGGCGGGGATTGCGGATCGACGCTCATCACGAATCGCGGCGCGTAGTTCTCGTGCCGCACCGCGAGCGCGATCTTCTCGTCGGCGCGCAGACCCTTCAGCACGAACGCACCGTCGGCGTCGCTGCGCACCAGCGCGCGGAACGAACCCATGCCGCGATCACCACCACCGGTCGCGGCACCGAACATCCGTCGCGTGAACCCCGCGTCACCACCACCCGGTCCACCGCCGGGGCCGCGCGGACCGCCGCGATCGCCCGCGCGCGGGCCTCGGCCCCCGCCCCCGTTTCCTCCGCGGTCGCCCGGGCCACCGCGCGCGTTCCGCGGCCCCGCATTGCCGATCCGCGGCGGCTGCCAGTTCGGATCCATCGCGAACGCCGTCACGACGGCGTCGTCGACGCCCTGGCCGGACGGATCGGTCACGCGACCGGTGACGACGAGCCCTTCGATCAACTGGATCGTCGTCTCGGCGCGCTGGCCCGAGACGAGCGTCAGCTCGATCGGCTCGGAATAGAACTGGTTCACGCGGGCCGACAACTTGATGTTGCCCGACGGCATCTGCTCGAGGCCGAGCTTGCCCTCCTCGTTCGTGAACTGCATCGGACCGCGATCGAGCGCGCGCCAGACGACGCTCGGTACCTCTTCCACGAGCACGCGCGCGAACGGCGCCGGCGCCCCGAGGGAATCGACCACGGTCACCGTCACCGAGGCGGCGGGCTCGAGCATCAATTCGAGGTCGTCGATCGTCTCGCCCTCGGCGGCGACGATGCCCTGGACGCGGCACGGGCCGAACTCGGAGTCCGGCGCGAACGCGACGACCTCGAGATCCGCGCCGGGGCGCACGTCGGAGAACGTGAAGCGGCCGGCTGCGTCGGTCTCGACGTTGCGGCGATCGGCGTCGAAGCGCGACCCGCCGCGCACGGTGACTTGCGCGCCCTCGCGCGGCGTACCGTCCGACGCGAGCACGACGCCCGACAGCGTGCAGCTCTTCACCAGCGTGACTTCGACGCGCCATTCGTCGGCGCCCGCGTCCTCCTCCAGATCGCGCTGCTCCGCCGCGAATCCGTCCGCGCGCACCAGCAGTTCCATGTCGCGCCGCGACACCGCATCGAAGCGGAACGTCCCGGTCGCGTCGGTCGTCGCGAGCTCGCGCAGCGGCGCGGCATCGTCGTCGCGACCCACGCGGTTCGCCGCGATCTCGAGCGCCGCTCCGGGGACCGGCTGCCCCGAGAACCCGTCGAGCACCGCGACGACGAGCGGGACACCGGGGACGAGGTCGAGTTCGAGATGGTCCGAACCCTCCGCACCCGGCAGCACGCCATCCAGTTCGAGCACGTCGTAGCCGCGCGCGTAGACCTCGATCCGCGCGGTCGCGCCGTCGAGGTCCGCGAACTCGAACATCCCGCGCGCGTCGCTGGTCGCTTCCTGATCGGAGAACCCCTGGCGGATGCGCACGCGCGCGCCGGCGACGCCGAGCCCGGTCGACTCCTCGCGCAACGAACCGGCGAGCTTCATGCCGCGCTTCAGCACGACGTCGACCTCGTCGTTCGGCACGAGCGGAGTGACCTCACGCACCGCGAATCCCGCCTTCGTGACGCCGAGCCGGAACACGCCGATCTCCGGCACGGCGAACGAGAACGAGCCGTCCGCGCCGGTCTCGCCCTTCGCCTCGTACTCGGAAAACGGCATCGAGAAGCGGTCGTTGCGCATGCCGGGCTCGAGGGCGAGCGCTGCGCCGGCGACCGGATTGCCGGCTTCGTCACGGACCTTCCCGGTCACCTTCGCCGTGAGTTGGTCCGCGTTCGGGAGACGCGCGGGCGCCGCGACCGGCCCGGCGCGATCGGGCAGCGCCTCGGTCACGGCCTCGGCGCGAGCCGTCGGCGTCGTGACCAGTTCCGGCTCGGGCTCAGCCGGCGACGACGGGTTCGTAGGTACCGCCTCCGACACGGGTTCCAGCGACGGTGCCGCCCCATCGTCCGCGGACGTGAACAGCATCACGCCGACCAGCGCGATCGCGAACAGCAGCAAAGTGCCCAGCACGAGTTGGATCGGTCGCATGCGCATCGGGTGTCCCGGGATCGAGTCGACGAGGGAGTGTGCCAAACGGCGGTGCGAGGCGCAGTAAGCGGCCGGTAAGAGGAGCGCATCGGGCGGCGGCCTTTCGCCAAATGCGGAAACCACGGCGAAACCCTGGGCTACGTCCACTGCCCACTTGGCAGCGCGCGCCGTCGCCTGCGATCATGCCGGGGAAATCCGAGCGGTCTCGTCCGCCGCCACGCCTTCGCCCGACAAAGGGGGTTCCATCGTGTCGTCCCATCACTTCACGTCGATGCTCTCGTGCGCATCGATCGGTTCGGTCCTGCTGCTCCTCGCGGGTTCCGCCCACGGGCAGTCGAAGCCTCTGTTCCCGGCACAGCAGTACCCGACGGGGTCGATGCCGGCGGACGCCGTCGTCACCGATCTCAACGGCGACGGAATCGGCGACCTGATCGTGGTCAGTCGAGGCTCGAACGACGTGCGCGTGCGCTTCGGGACGACGTTCGGATCGTTCGGCCCTTCGACGGCCTATCCGGTCACGTTCCTGGCCGAGGCCCTGGAACTCGCCGACTTGAACGGCGACGGCAAGCTCGACTTCGTGACGGCGGGTTCGTTCTTCTCGGATCTGAACATCGCGTTGGGGACCGGCGGAGGAGCGTTCGCGCCGGCCACCTCGATCTCGGCCGGCGGAGGCGCGCCGCTCGACCTCGGCGTCGGCGACGTCGACGGCGACGGCAAGGTCGACGCGGTCGTGACGAATCCCAACCTGTCGATGCTGTCGTGGTTGAAGGGGAACGGGGCCGGCAGCTTCGGCGCCCCGCAAACGGTCGGCGCGGGCGCACGCCCAGAGCGCCTCGTGCTGGCGGACCTCGACAACGACGGCGACCTCGACGTCGCGTCGGGACTGGTCGACGCCGATGCGTTCGGCGTCTACCGGAACAACGGTGCGGGCGTGTTCACGACGCTCGCCGGCGGCGCGACCGGCGACGAGCCGAAGAGCATCGCGGCCGGGGACCTCGACGGCGACGGCATCCTGGATCTCGTCACCGGGAACTACACCGGTCAGACGATCTCCGCGGCGAAGGGCCTCGGACTCGGCGCGTTCGCCGCGGCGACGTCGACGGCGCTCACCACGACCAATGGACTGGCGTTCCCGCGCGACGTGGCGCTGGTCGACGTCGACCTCGACGGCAATCGCGACGTGCTGGTGGGCGCATCGGCCGCCGATCGCATGCTCGCGCTGATGGGCGACGGCGCGCTCGGCTTCGTCGCGGGCGGCGAGTTCCGGGTCGGCCGGCGTCCCGTTCGCATCCTGCCGAGTTCGGTCAACGGCGACGCGTCCGTCGATGCGATCGCCGTCGCGACGGATTCGAACGCAGCGACCGTGTTGATGGGCAACGGCTCGGGCGCATTCTCGCAATCGCCGGTCTATCCGGTGCCATTCGCGAGCCACGGCGTCGCGATCGGCGACCTCGACGGGGACGGCGACTTCGATTCGGTCGCCGGTTCGTATTGGAACGCGACGCTGCAGTCGTTCTCGGGCAACGGCTTCGGCGGATTGACGGCGGCCGGATCGATCGCGACCGCGCCGAATCCGTACGACGTCGAACTCGCCGATCTGGATCACGACGGCGATCTGGACGCGATGTCGTCGGCACAGTTGGCGAACGCGATCGCGGTGCATCGCGGCGGTGCCGGCGTGTCGTTCCTTCCGAGCACCACGTTCTCGACCGGATCGCAGCCGTACTACTTCGACGTCGGTGACGTGAACGCCGACGGCAACCCGGACGTCGCCTGCGCCAATTTCGGCAGCCACACGGCCTCGATCCTGCTCGGCAACGGCACGGCCGGCTTCACGGCGGGGCCGACGCTGGCGTGCGGCTCGTTCCCGATCAAATGCGGCCTCGGCGACTCGGACATGGACGGCGACCTCGACCTCGTCGTCGCGAACTATTGGTCGCACGACCAGTCGTACTTCCGCGGCAACGGCAACGGCACGTTCCAAGCCCCTACGACGCTGACGGGTTCGAGCCACCCGCACGACATCACGTTCGCCGACGTGAACCACGACGGGCGCAACGACCTCATCACGACGAACGCCGGCAACGACATCCACGTCCGACTCGGCGGCGTCGCCGGCGTGTTCGGGCCCGCGATCGTCGTACCGATGGACCAAGGTCCGGTCGCGACCCGCGTCGCCGAGATCGACGGCGACGGCAACGTCGATCTCGTGGTCGCGCGCGGCTGGGACAACTTGAGCCTCGTGCTCGGTGACGGCACCGGGAACTTCGGCAGCCGGATCGACACCGTCGTCGGGGCCTATCCCCGCGCATTGGACGTCGCCGACATGAACAGCGATGGACGCACCGACATCGTGGTCGCGAGCGAGAGCGCCGCGCTCACGATGGTGCTG
>JAEUIB010000198.1 GCA_016795255.1 Planctomycetota bacterium | reverse complement strand
AGCTTCGCCTCGCTCGCGCCTTCGGACACGAGCAGCTCGGCCGCGTCGCGTCGCAGCAGCGCGTCGGCCGCTTCGTCGTCGCCGACGACTTCGACGACGAAGCGTCCGGTCGACAGCTCGACGAACGCGAGTCCCGTCTTGCCGTCGCCGCCGCGATGCAGCGCGGCCAGGAAGTTCGGCGTCGCGCGATCGAGCAAGTCCTCCTCGGTCAGCGTGCCGGCGGTCACGATGCGGACGACCGCGCGTTCGACGAGCCCTTCGGCTTCGTCGGGGTCCTCCATCTGCTCGCAGATCGCGACGCGATGGCCGAGCCGGACCAGCCGCTTCAGATGGTGATCGACGCTGCGGACCGGCACGCCGGCCATCGGGATCGCGTCCTCGCCCTTCGAGCGCGACGTCAGCGTCAGCCCGAGCACGCGCGACGCGATCTTCGCGTCGTCGAAGAACAGCTCGTAGAAGTCGCCCATGCGGAAGAACAGGAGCTCCGTCGGGTGCTCCTGCTTCCAGCGGTGCCACTGGGCCATCGCGGGGGTGAGGGGTTTCAGCGGTGCGGGTTCAACCATCGCGAGGTCTTGGCGAGCGTCGTGACGAAGGGCGCGGATGATAGCAGTGATCGCAGCGCCGAATCGGGGAGGGTTCGGACCAACTCCCCGACCCTCCGACGCGTTCTGGTAGGGTCCGCCCGTCGGCTGACGTGGAGGTGCCCGTGACGTCGTTCCTGCTCGCGTCGTTCGTCGGTTTGGTGCTGGGTGCGCAGGACGGCGCCGACGCGGAACCGTGGCAGCGCATCACGCCGCAGCACGTGGCGTTCATCCGTTCGCAAATGCGCTTCCTCGCCGACGACCTGAACGAGGGTCGAGCTCCCGGCACGCGCGGCGGCCTCCAAGCGGCGCGCTACCTGTCGGCGCAACTCGAAGGCCTCGGCGTCGAGCCGTTCGGCGACGCGGGCTCGTACCTGCAGCGCGTGCCGCTGATCGGCGTGACGACCGACAACGCGAAGAGCTCGCTGACGATCGAGGTGTCCGGCGCGGCGCATCCGATCCCGCTGCTCGACGATTGCGTCGTCGGCGACGAGACGCAGACCGAGCGCGTCGAACTCGACGCGCCGCTCGTGTTCGTCGGCTACGGCATCACGTCGCCCGAGATGAATTGGGACGACTACAAGGGCGTCGACGTCAAGGGGAAGATCCTGCTGATGCTGGTCAACGACCCGCCGTCCGACGACCCGAGCTTCTTCGGCGGCAAGGGGCTCACGTACGCGGGCCGCTGGACCTACAAGTACGAAGAGGCGGCGCGGCAAGGGGCGATCGGCGCGATCCTGATCCACCGCGACGCGATGGCGACGTACGGCTGGCAGGTCGTGCGCAATTCGTGGGCGCGCGAGCGGCCCTACGTCGACGCGCGGACGAAGGAAGAGCCGCGGCTGCGCCTCGTGTCGTGGGTCCGTGACGGGACGATCGCACCGCTGCTGAAGGACGCCGGTTTCGATCTCGACGAGCTGATCGCGCGCGCGGCGACGCGCGAGTTCGCACCCGTCGTGCTGCCGATGCGCGCGAAGGCGACGGTCGAGTCGACGATGCGCTCGATCGATACCTACAACGTCGTCGGAGTGCTGAAGGGCGACGAGCGCTCGGACGAGTACGTCGTCTACACGGCGCACTACGACCATCTCGGCAACAACGGCGCGACCGAGAAGGACGGCATCTACAACGGCGCGGTCGACAACGCGTCCGGCTGCGCGACGCTGCTGCAGGTGATCAAGCGCTTCACCGACGAGCGCGCGACGACGAAGAGCGCGCTGCCGAGGTCGCTGATCTTCCTGTTCCCGACCGCCGAGGAGAGCGGCTTGCGCGGCTCCGAATACTTCGCGCACCACCCGCCGGTCCCCGCGAAGCAACTGGTCGCGAACATCAACATCGACGGCGTCGCCGTCGACGGCGTGCCGGCCGAGTTCGCTCTGCTCGGCGTCGAGCGCTCGACGCTGCGCGAGCCCGCCGAAGCGGCGGCGCAGATGATGGGCGTGAGGCTCGTGCCCGACGCGAGTCCGGAGCTCGGGCTGATGTATCGCTCGGATCACTTCAGCCTGGCGAAGGTCGGCATCCCGGCGATCTCGATGAAGAACGGCACCAAGTTCTTCGATCGCCCGGACGACTTCGCGCTCGGTGCGCAGCAGGACTACACGAAGAATCGCTATCACCAGCCGAGCGACGAATACGACCCGAAGTGGGATCTGAAGGGCGCGTACTTCACCGCGGAGTTCGCGTACCGGATCGGCCAGTTCGTCGCGCTCGACCCGACGGTGCCGGAGTACCGCGACGGCGACGAGTTCGATCTCGAGCGGTGATCGCGAAACGCGATTCAGCGGTCGATCACACCGGCGCGAAGCGCGCCGTGAAGTGGCGTAGGTACGGAGGCTCGAACACGAGCTTCATGCCGCGGATCGATTCGCGCTTTGGCGCCAGGTCGGTGAGGCCTTCGAGGATGTAGTCGAAGTGGCTCTGCGTGTACGAGCGGCGCGGGATCGCGAGCCGCACGAGCTCCATCGCGGCGCCGCGGAACACGCCGTCGACGGTCTTGCCGAACATCGCCGAGCCGATCTCGCACGTGCGGATGCCGTCGCGGCGGTAGAGCTCGCAGACGAGCGCTTGGCCCGGGAATTCGTGCGGCGGGATGTGGGGCAGTAGAGCCTTCGCGTCGATGTAGACCGCGTGGCCGCCCGGCGGCTGCATCGTCGGGATGCCGATCGCCTCGAGCCCTTCCGCGAGATAGCGCGCCGTCGCGAGGCGGTACTCGAGGTAGCGCTCGTCGAGGACTTCCTCGAGCCCGACCGCCAGCGCTTCGAGGTCGCGCGCCGCGAGTCCGCCGTACGTCGGGAAGCCCTCGGTCAGGATCAGTTGGCTGCGCAGTCGGTCGAGCCAGCGATCCTCGCGCAGCGCGATGAAGCCGCCGATGTTGACCAGGCCGTCCTTCTTCGCGCTCATCAAGCAGCCGTCGGCGAGCGCGAACGTATCGCGCGCGATCTCGCGCGCCGAACGCTCGGACTGCCCCGGCTCACGCAGCTTGACGAAGTACGAGTTCTCGGCGAACCGGCACGCGTCGAGGAAGAACGGGATGCCGTGCTTGCGGTAGATCGCGCTGGCGCCGCGCAGATTCTCGAGCGACACGGGCTGACCGCCGCCGGTGTTGTTCGTGATCGTCGCCATGCCGAACGGGATGCGTTCGCGATGCTCCGTGCAGAAGCGGTCGAGGCGCTCGAGGTCGAGGTTGCCCTTGAACGGTGCACGGTTGCGTGGGTCGCGACCCTCGGCGACGACGAGGTCGACGGCTTCGCAGCCGAGCTGCTCGATGTTCGCGCGCGTGGTATCGAAATGGTTGTTCGACGGCACCTTCATCCCGGGCTGCAGCAGCACCGAGAACAACAGGCGCTCCGCGGCGCGGCCCTGGTGGGTCGGGATGACGTACGAAAAGCCCGTGACGTCCTTCACGACGCGCTCGAAGCGCGCGAAGCTGCGCGAGCCCGCGTAGCTTTCGTCGGCGATCATCATCGCGCCCCATTGGGCGGCGCTCATCGCGGTCGTCCCCGAGTCGGTCAGGAAGTCGAACGTGACCTCTTCGGCGGGCACGAGGAACAGGTTGTAGCCCGCGCGCCGCAGGTTCTCTTCGCGCTGGTCCGGCGTGCGGAACGCGAGCGGTTCGACGACCTTGATCTTGAACGGCTCGATGATCGTGGTGCGGCGCGGAGGTGTCGTCGACATGGTGGTGCGTTCCGAAGGAGGACCGATCGGCCGCATCATCGGCGCGCGCGTCGACCGACGGAAGCCGTGCGGCAATGTGCGCACGTCGCACCACCAGGGACAGGTGCGGGGACAGGTGCGGGGACAGGTACGGGGACTGGCACGGGGACAGGTGCGGGGACTGGCACGGGGACAGGTGCGGCGCCTGTCCCCGTTCGGCGCCCCTTCAGCGGATGTCGAAGGTCTCGAGGCTCGTCGGGCCATCGAGTCCGCACGGTTCCTCGTGGGCGATCAGCTCGGTCACGTGCGCGAGCGGCGGGCCGTTGCGGAGTTCGTTCGTCCACGCGGTGATCGCGGCGCGTTCCGCTTCGCCGACGGCTTCGACGCTGCGGTCGGGAAGGTTGCGCACCCAGCCGACGACGCCGCATCGTTTCGCGGCCGAGCGCGTGAACCAGCGGAAGCCGACGCCTTGGACGCGACCCTTCACGAGGACGCGGATGCGGATGCGGTCGGGAGCGGTCATGCGCGGGGCGATCGTAGAGACCGTACACATGGACGTGTTCGCGCGACCCGATGCGGCCGCCGGAAGACGGGACACCGTGCGACGCCGGCAATCGCACGTTGGTGAGAACGAACCGTCGCCGCCAGGAGTAATTTCTCCGGTCGGAGGGGTCATGCCCACGGGTTCATCGAGCGAGTTCGGCCCGAAGCTCGTCGACGACATGTTGTCGGCGTACCTCGACCGCAAGGACCGGGGCGAACCGATTCCGTTCGAGCAATACTGCGCAGAACACCCCGAGTTCGCCGCCGCGCTCCGCGAACGGCTCGGCGGCGCGGCAACGCTTCGCGATGCGGACGGTGTCGCGCACTCGTCCCTCGCGAAGCGACTCGAAGCGGCGCTCGGTCCGCAGCCCGTCCCGGCGATCACGTTGGACCGGAACGCAGAAGGCGATCGGACTCCCGAACTCCTCGAAGCCCTCGAGTCGCGCCGCGAACCGGCGTCGCGCTACCACGTGAAGAACCAGATCGCACGAGGTGGGATGGGCACGATCCTCCGCGTCTGGGACTCCGACCTCCGTCGCCACTTGGCGATGAAGGTCATGGCGAACGACGACGAGCCGTCGCCCTCGCGACTCGCGCGCTTCCTCGAAGAAGCTCAGGTGACCGGCCAGCTCGACCATCCCGGCATCGTCCCGGTCCATGAGCTCGGGATCGACGCCTCCGGGCGCGTGTTCTTCACGATGAAGCTCGTCAAGGGAATCACGCTGGCGCAAGTGTTCGATCATGTCGCCGCCGGTGAAGACGGTTGGACGACGACGCGCGCGCTCGGCGTGGTGCTGCGCGTCTGCGAGGCGATGGCGTTCGCGCACGCCAAAGGCGTGATCCACCGCGACCTGAAGCCGGCGAACGTCATGGTCGGTCGCTTCGGCGAGACCTACGTCATGGACTGGGGACTCGCGCGCGTCCTCGGTGACCGCGAAACCAAGGACATCCGGCTCCGCGCGTCGGAGAGCGCCAGTGCCGTTCGAACGCAACGCCGGGACGTGGCTCACGCGACTCCCGATTCACCGTTGCTGACCATGGACGGCGATCAAGTCGGAACTCCGGCATACATGCCGCCGGAGCAGGCGCGTGGTCAACTCGACCGGATCGGACCCCACTCCGACGTCTACGCGGTCGGGGCGATGCTGTACCACTTGGTCACCGGACAGGTCCCCTACGTGCGGGATTGTCCCGAGGTTTCCGCGCCAGCGATCCTGGACGCCGTGCTCGCGGGACCGCCACCACCGGTGACCGAGTTCGGACGACGACTCGACCCGAACTTGGTCACGATCGTCGAGAGGGCGATGGCGCGCGACGTCGCGCGGCGCTACGCGACGATGACGGAACTCGCCGACGCGCTGCGAGCGTTTCTCGAGGGACGCGTGGACGCTCCCGAGGCCTCGCTGTTCGAGATGTCGCACCTGCCGCCGTCGTTGGTCTTCCGATACGTCGCGACGCTGATCGCGACACTCGGCGCATGGATCGCGTCGACGACGGCTTGGGAGGCGATGGGAACCGTCGGCCGCACGACGTACATCGTCGCGACGGTCGGCCTGCTGTTCGCCGTCGGAGGCCTGATCTGGCGCGGGCAGCATCGTCGCTCCGCGGTCGCGTTGCTGGCCGGTGCGCTACTGGCGATGCCGTGTGCCGTGTTCGCGCTGTTACACTTGGCTCCCGGTTTCGACGCCGTCGAGGTCGGCGACGTGACGCGAGTTCTCGATTGGAGCGTGTTGGACGAGAAGGGATTCTGGAAGCCACGTCCCGACTTGTCGGGCCAGCCCGCCGAGAAGGACCTGCTTCGCGCGGCGATGCAGGACCGCTTCGACCTCAAGTTGCTCCTCGTGTTCATCGCGACGCTCGCCGCGGCGGTCGGCGTGCATCGAGCGACGCGAGCGGCGTTGTTCCCGTGGGTCGTCGTCGTACTCGCGATCGCCAGTTGGCAAGTGGTCCTGCTCGTGTTCGGCGCGCGGGAGATCGCGGCGCACCACCGTCTGGAGTGGTCGTGGGGACCGGCGATCGTGTGTGCGTGGGTCGGAGTCCAGCTCGAGCGACGCGGCGACTCGGCGTATTCGCGGCCTCTCATGGCCATCGGGTTCATCGTCTGGGCTGCGTTCTGGTCGTCCTACGCCGACTCGGAGTATCCCGCGCGGTACCTCGACGCACTGACGAAGCCGGAACGACTCGCGGCCTGCTTCGCGTTGGGAGGAGGCATGGCGCTCGGGATCGCGTACTTCGCGCAGCGCAGCGGAAACCAGCTGCTGTCCCGCTACGCGACGCTGCCGTACTTGGTCGCGCCGGCGGCGATCCTCTTGAGCCTGTGTTCCCTGGTGGCAAAGGGAACGAACAAGGACTACGCGGTCAGCACGTACGAGGTGCTGCTGCCGCTCGCATGTCTCGCGTTCGTCGCGTTGTCGATTCTCTTGCAGCGCAAGAACCTGCTGTACGCGGGCGCGATCTACCTCGTGATCGCGGTGACGTTGATCAGCAACAACCACTTCCGGGACGAATGGACCTGGCCGATCGTGCTGAGCGGCGTGGCCATCGTGATCGGGGCCGCGAGTTGGCTTCTCCGGCGCTGGGACGATCACGTCGTCAAGCAGATCGCGGCGGACGCGTGAACCTCCGAAGTGCGTCCCCGCGTTGCAATGGTCGAACCCGCCTGCCATAGTCCGCGCTCGATGATCCTGACGGTCACGCCCAACCCGTGCCTGCACAAGACGGTGTCCTTCAAGGGCAGCCTCGACGGCAGACTCGTCGTGCGTCCGGTCGAGTCCTGGTACCAGGCCGGCGGCAAGGGCATCAATTGCGCGCGGACCATTCGCGCGTTCGGCAGCGACGTGATCGCGCTGACGACCGCGGGCGGCCACATCGGGCGCCTGTTCCTCGACGGACTCGCGGCGGAGGGCATCGCCGTCGACGCCGTCACGGTGTCCCGTCCGACGCGCATGAGCACGTTCGTCTACTCCGCCGACGCGCGCCAATTCCGCGAGTTCCTCGAGCCCGGGCTGCCGCTCGAGGCGCGCGAGGTCGCCGCGCTGTGGCAGCGCTTCGAGAACCTCGCCGGCGCGGCGGCGTTGATCACGCTGAACGGCTCGGTGCCCGACCGATCGATGGACGCGTTCCACGCGGACGCCGCGCGCATCGCGAAGCGGCTCGGCAAGCGCTGCCTCGTCGACACGTACGGTCCGCCGTGCGTCGCCGTCGCGGACGCGGAACCGTGGATGCTGAAGGCGAATCTCGACGAAGCGCGCGGCTCGTTCCACGCCGAGGTCTCGACCGACGCCGAGATCGCGTCGTTCGCGAAGTCGTTGCGCGAGCGCGGCGTCGAGCACGTGCTGCTGACGGCCGGAGCGCGCGGCGCGTGGTTGTTCTCCGCCGACGGCGCGTGGTTCTTCACGGCGCCGCGCATCGACGAGCTGAACCCGGTCGGCTCCGGCGACGCGATGCTCGGCGCGATCGCGCACGAACTCACGCGCGGTGCCCGCCTCGTCGACGCCGTTCGGATCGGCATCGCGGCCGGTGCGGCGAACGCCGCTCGCCTCGGCGTCTGCGATTTCGGCCGAGGCGAAGTCGACGCGCTGCTGCCGCAGATCCGCGTCAGTCCGATGCGGTGAGCGGCGGCAAGGCGTCGAGCGAGCCGAGTTCGCGGTCGACGAGCGCGTGGGGGCCCGGAATGCGCGAGCGAATCCTGGCGATCGGCGTCGGCGCGGCGATCTGCGTCGCCGCCGTCCTCGAGGTGCGCGCGGGACTCGAGCCGTTCGGCCTCCGATCCGGGTCGCTGCATTGGCCGGACGTCGGCAGGCTGCCACTCGGGGATCGACGCGCTCGCGGCGA
>JAEUIB010000192.1 GCA_016795255.1 Planctomycetota bacterium | reverse complement strand
CGCCGAACTCGAGCGCCGATTTCGGGAGTTCGACGCCGTCCTCGCTCCACGATCGCAGAACGTCACCGGTCGCGTCGAACACCGTCGCGTAGCGGACTTGCTCTTCGAAGCGCAGTTCCGCGAGTCGCTCGCTCAGGCGGCGATCGTCGTGTTCGACGACGTCGCGCGCGCTGGCCCGAGCGAACTGACGAGCGATGCGCGCTCCGCGCTCGTCGTGGACGCACAGGATCTCGGAACGACTGCGCAGGTCGACGACCACGCCCATCGTCATGGCGGTCGATGCGACGACGAGGACGAACCCGACGCCGAGCTTGAACCGCAGGCTGTGGACGAACTCCGGCAGACGCACGCGGCCCCCAAGGTGCAGCGACGGGTACCCGCGGAGGCTTATCGGCAGCGACCCGGTCGGACCTTTGCCGAATCCGCGAAATCCACGGGCGGTGCGCGAAAACCGACCATCCGCGCACGGACCGGCCGCGTAGCTCGACCGTTCCCGTCCCCGCTCCCGTTCCGAGGAGGCTCCCCATGCGCGTTCGAACCCTGTTGCCGGCCGGTGTCGGCTTGTTCGCGGTCTGCTCGGCGTTCGCGTCGAGTCACCGCGAGGCTCCGCTCGTCACCGAGATGCCGAAGGTCGACGGCACGGACTTCTACATGTTCCGCAGCTACGAGGCCGGACACGACGATTCGGTGATCCTGATCGCGAACTACCAGCCGCTGCAAGACGCGTACGGCGGACCGAACTACTTCTTCATGGACCCGGAGGCGCGCTACGAGATCCACGTCGACAACGACGGCGACGCGCGCGAGGACCTGACGTTCCGCTTCCGCTTCGACAACGCGCTGAAACCGACGGCCCTCGACGTCGGAGCGCCCGGGCAGACCAAATCGGTCGCGATCCCGTTGGTCACCGGGATCGGCGCCGTCAGCGCCGCCGACGCGACCGTGCTGAACCTGACCGAGAGCTTCACGGTCGACGTCGTCCGCACGACGAACAAGGGCAAGAAGAGCGCGACGTCGGTCGCGCACGGTTCGACCGGCGCGCTGTCGTTCGCGAAGCCGGTGGATCACATCGGCACGAAGACCATTCCGGACTACGCCGCGTATGCCGCTGCGCACGTGGTCCCGATCGCGTTGCCGAACGGGTTCTCGGGGCGCATGTTCGTCGGGCAGCGCGACGATCCGTTCGTCGTGAACCTCGGTCAGGTCTTCGACCAGGTCAACATCGCGAACCCGATCGGCGCGCCCAACGCCGTGCCGGATCGCATCGAGGACGCGAACGTGACGTCGTTCGTGCTCGAGATCCCGATCGCGTTCCTCGTGGACGGCGACGAAACGGTGATCGGCGGCTGGACGACCGCGAGCCTGCCGAAGAACCGCGTGCTGCGCGCGAATCCGACGTTCGAGGTGCCGACCACCGAGAAGACGAAGGGCAAGTACGTGCAGGTCTCGCGCCTCGGCATGCCGCTCGTCAACGAAGTGATCATCGGCCTGCCCGACAAGGACCGCTTCAACGCGAGCCAGCCGAAGGACGACGCCCAGTTCCTCGACTACGTCACGCACCCGACGCTGCCCGAGATCCTCGGCATCCTGTTCGCCGGAGCGGGCGTCGAGGCGCCGAACGTGTTCCCGCGCACCGATCTGATCGCCGCGTTCCTGACCGGGCTCGACGGCGTCAATCAGCCGGCGGGCGTGAAGCCCGCCGAGATGCTGCGCCTGAACACCGCGACGGCGCCGACGCCGAAGGCGAACCAGAACCGCCTCGGCCTGCTGGGCTCGGACGCGGCCGGATTCCCGAACGGCCGGCGCCTCGGCGACGACGTCGTCGACATCGAGCTCCGCGTCGCGATGGGCGTGCTGATCGGCGATGCGCAGCTCGCGCCGTCCGGTGCGCTGCCGTTCACCGATGCGGCGCTGGTCGACGCGTCGATGTTCGGCGACACGTTCCCGTTCGTGAACGACCCGTTCCCGGGTTCGCCGTGACGCTCGTGCGTCGCTCGTCCCGCATCGGTTCGTTCGTGCTCGCGCTCGGGTTCGGCTTGGCCGGGCCCGTGCGCGGGCACGATTTCTGGATCGAGCCGAGTCTCGCCGATGCCAAGAGTGGGACGGCGATCGACTGCACGCTGCGGGTCGGCGACTTCGGTCGAGGGGACGTCGTTCCGCGCTCGGCATCCCACATCGTGTCGTTCCGGGCGATCGACGCGCGCGGGGAGTCGGACGTCGAAGGCGCCGAGGGATCCGCGATCGCGGGCTCGACGACGCTGCGCGCCGCGGGCACCACGGTGATCGCGTACGACAGCCGGCCGACGCGGCTCGAGCTCGATGCGTTCCGGTTCGCGCTGTACCTGCGCGAAGCCGGGCTCGACGCGATCGTCGAGGAGCGCAACGCGCGCAACGAAGCGCGCGAGCCGGGCCGTGAAGCGTTCGCGCGGTGCGCGAAGGCGCTGGTGCGGGTCGACGGCGATTCGGCCGGCTTCGATCGCGCCATCGGACTCCCACTCGAGTTGGTGCCGCGCACCGATCCGTTCGCGTTGGACGACGGCGGCTCGATGCGGGTCGCGCTGCTGCAAGACGGCAAGCCGGTCGCGGGCACGCGCGTCGGTGCGACGGCGCTCGGCGCAGAGCGGACGTCGCTGTTCGCGAACACCGACGAGCACGGCGAAGACACGTTCGAGCTGCCGCGCGCCGGCCGGTGGGTGATCCACGCGGTGACGATGCAGCGCGCCGAGCCCGGCGCGGACGACGATTGGCGCAGCACCTGGGCGAGCTTGACGTTCACGATCCCGTCCGCGGAGCGCGCGTCGCCGCCGGCGGATGCCGCATCCGCCGATCCCGCTCCGGCGCGCGAGAACTCCGAAGACCGCTGAACTCCGACGCGTGACCCCTGGCAGAACGGCGAGGCGACCGCACGTCGGGTCGCCTCGCCGTTCGCGTTGCATCGACGTCCACGCTTCCGCCGCGGACCGCCGGAGTCCCGTCGATCAGACCAGCAGTTCGTCGTGGCGCGACGACAACAGCAGCAGCGTGCAGCCGTCCTTCGTCCACTGCGTCGGATGCTCGGAGCCCTTCTCCATGCGCTGGTAATCGCCGGCGTGCATCGTCGTGCCTTCACCGACC
>JAEUIB010000185.1 GCA_016795255.1 Planctomycetota bacterium | reverse complement strand
GGCCGAACTCGCGCGGCGCGTCGGCGAACGGCCGGAGGTCGTCAACTCGATCGCGTCGCACCATGGCGACGTGCCGCAGGAGTCGACGTATGCGGTGATCGCGCAGATCGCCGACTCGATCTCCGCGTCGCGTCCGGGCGCGCGCCGCGACACGATGGAGAAGTACGTCCAGCGCCTCGAGAACCTCGAAGCGATCGCCCGCGGCGTCAAGGGCGTCGAACAGGCGTTCGCGATCCAGGCCGGACGGGAACTGCGCGTCCTCGTCGACGCCAGTAGAGTGTCCGACGCGGCGGCGCTCCTGTGCGCCCGCGAGATCGCGAAACGGATCGAATCCGAGCTCGCCTACCCGGGCGAGATCAAGGTCACCGTGATCCGCGAAACCCGTGTCACGGAGTACGCGCGCTGATGCAGATTCGGATCCTCACCGTCGGTGACATCGTCGGCGCGCCGGGCCGCAACATGGTCTCGAAACACCTGAAGCCGTTGCGCGAAGAGCGGAACATCGACTTCGTCGTCGCGAACGCGGAGAACGTGTTCAACGGCTCGGGCATCACGCCGCGCGACGCGGAGCTGCTGTTCGAAGGCGGCGTCGATTGCATCACGTGCGGCGACCACGTCTGGAAGCGCCGCGAGTTCGTCGACGTCGCGGCCAAGGACGAGCGCATCGTGCGCGCGGCGAACTTCTCGCCGAGCGCGCCGGGCCGCGGCGCGACCGTGCTGACTTCGAAGTCCGGTCACGAAGTCGCGGTGATCCACGTGATCGGTCGCGTGTTCATGCAGCCGATCGACTGCCCGTTCCTCGCGGCGCAGAAGGCCGTCGAGAAGGCGCGCGTCCGGACGCCGATCGTCGTCGTCGACATGCACTGCGAGGCGACGTCGGAGAAGCTCGCGATGGGGCGCTTCCTCGACGGACAGGTCTCCGCCGTGTTCGGCACGCACACGCACGTGGCGACCGCCGACGCGCAGGTGTTGCCGAAGGGCACGGGCTACATCACCGACGTCGGCATGACCGGGCCGCACGACTCGATCCTCGGGCGGCGCGTCGATCGCGTGCTGAAGAAGTTCGTGACCGGCATGCCGTCGCCGTTCGACGTCGCCGAAGGCGACGCACGACTGATGGCCGCGCTGTTCACCGTCGACGTGCGCAGCGGCCGCTGCATCGAGGTCGAACGCGTCGAGGTTCGCGCGTGAGCGCGCCGTCGCTGGACGAGTGGCTCGGTGACCGACGGGCGCGCGTCGAGTCGGCGCTCGATCGCTGGTTGCCGGCCGAGGACGCGCTGCCGCAGCGACTGTCCGCCGCGATGCGCTACGCCGTGCTCGGACCGGGCAAGAAGTTGCGCCCGCTGTGCTGCCTGATGGCGGCCGAGGCGGTCGGCGGTCAGGCCGATGCCGCGCTGCCGGCCGCGGTCGCGCTCGAGTTCGTCCATACCTATTCGCTGGTCCACGACGACCTGCCGGCGATGGACGACGACGACCTGCGCCGCGGCCGCCCGACTCTGCACAAGGCGTTCGACGAGGCACTCGCGATCCTGGCCGGGGACGCCCTGCTGACGCTCGCGTTCGAGGTCGTCGCTGCGCACGCGGAGCCGTCGATCGTCGCGTCGCACGTGCGGACGCTGGCGGTGGCCGCCGGCGCCGCCGGCATGGTGGGCGGCCAGGTCCAGGACCTCGAAGCCGAGGGCAAGACCCTCGGTTTGGACGCGGTGCTCGCGATCGACACCGGCAAGACCGCGGCGATGTTCGCCGCCGCGTTCCAGATGGGCGGGCAGGCCGGCGGCGCCGATGCGGCCGCCGAGCGCACGTTGTCCGCGCTCGGTTTGGACCTCGGCATCGCGTTCCAGATCATCGACGACCTGCTCGACCAGAGCGCCACCGCCGAACAAATGGGCAAACGGACGGGCAAGGACCGCGCGCGCGGCAAGGCCACGATCCCGGACCTGCTCGGCGCCGAAGCCGCCTTCGAACGCGCCGCTGCACTGACGCAGCGCGCGATCGAACGCGCGTCATCGCTGCGGTCGCCTCGATTGATCGAGGCGCTCGCCCGATCTATGCTCGCCCGCTCGCGTTGAGCCCTTGGCGGGCGGCGCGATCCCAGTCCGACCGGAGCTCCCGTCCCGCGATGGCCAACACGATCAGCCTGTCCGCCGATGCACCGTTCCCCGAGCGCCGCGCAGGCGACCGACGCGAGGTGCGCGACGACGCGGCCGCGACGGACCTCCCGGCCGCCATCCTGCCGACGCTGCGCGGCCACGCGGACTTGCGGAAACTCGATCGCAAGATGTTCCCGCAGCTCGCGGAGGAGATGCGCGCGAAGATCATCGAGGTCGTCTGCACCACGGGCGGACACCTCGGTTCGAACTTCGGCGTCGTCGAGCAGATGATCGCGATGCACTACGTGTTCGACTTCGAGTCGGACACGCTGGTGATGGACGTCGGTCACCAGTGCTACCCGCACAAATTGCTGACCGGTCGATTCGCGCAGTTCTCGTCGCTGCGGACGAAGAACGGTCTGTCCGGGTATCCGCATCCGGCCGAGTCGAACTACGACGTGATGCGCTCGGGTCACGCCGGGACCGCCATCTCGATGGGGCTCGGGATCGCCGTCGCGAACGCGCTGAACGCGCAGAAGCGTCACGTCGTCTGCCAAGTCGGCGACGCCGGACTCGGCTGCGGCGTCGCGCTCGAGGCGCTGAACTACGCCGGACACATCAACACGAACATCCTCGTCGTGCTGAACGACAACGAGATGTCCATCAGCACGACGGTCGGCGCGCTGGCGTCGTACCTCAATCGCTTGCGCGCGGCGCCGATCTATCGCACCGCGAAGGAGCGCTTCCACGCGCTGCTGCGCTCGGTCCCGTTCGGCGAGAAGATCGACAAGAACCTCGTCGACATGGTCGACGCGGTGAAGGCGGCGATCGCGCCCGGCCACCTCTTCGAAGAGCTCGGGTTCCGCTACTACGGCCCGATCGACGGTCACGACACCGACCTGATGATCGATCAGCTCGAGGCGTTGAAGGACGTCGACGGCGTCAAGCTGCTGCACCTGATCACGAAGAAGGGCAAGGGCCTCGAGCCGACCGGCAAGGACACGCGCTGGCTGCACGCGGTCAGTCCGGGCACGCAATTGCCGGGCTTCGCGACCGCCGACGGCGTGCCGACGAAGGTCGAGATCGCGCAGAGCAAGGCGCGCGTGTCGTTCACCAAGGCGTTCGGCGACGCGATGATCGCTCTCGCCGAGCGTGACCCGAAGGTCGTCGCGATCACCGCGGCGATGCCGGAGGGCACCGGTCTCGTCGACTTCGCCAAGAAGTTCCCGACGCGCTTCCACGACACCGGCATCACCGAGCAGCACGCGGTCGCGTTCGCCGGCGGACTCGCGAAGGCCGGCATGAAGCCGGTCACGGCGATCTACTCGACGTTCCTGCAGCGCGGCTACGACCAGGTCTTCCACGAAGCGGTGCTGCAAGACCTGCCGGTCGTGTTCTGCATGGACCGCGGCGGCCTGGTCGGCGAAGACGGCCCGTCGCACCACGGCATCTACGACATCGCGTACCTGCGCACGTTCCCGTCGATGGTCATCTGCTCGCCGCGCGACGCGACCGAACTGGCCGCGATGCTCGACCTCGGCGTCAACCAGCCACATCCGTTCGCGCTGCGCTATCCGCGCGGGAACACCGTCGAGCACGAACTCGCCGAGACGCCGATCGCGGTCGGCAAGGGCGAGGTACTGAAGGACGGCAACGACGTCACGCTCGTCGGCTACGGCCCGATGGTCTACGACCTGCTCGACGCGGCGAAGAAGCTCGCGACGCACGGCCTCGACGCCGCGGTCATCAACGCGCGTTTCGTCAAGCCGCTCGACGTCGAACTCCTGCTGCGCTACGCGACGAAGACGCGGTTGATGGTCACGCTCGAAGAGCATCAGGTGATGGGTGGCTTCGGCTCGGCGGTGCTCGAAGCGTTCGCGCTCGACCCGCGCGGCAGCGACTGCATCGGTCGCGTCGTGCCGATCGGCATCCCGGACCGCCTGGTCGAGCACCAGAGCCGCGGCCAGTGCCTCGCGGACGCCGGGTTGACGACGGACGACGTCGTCGCGACGGTGCTGCGTCGACTGCGCGCGTAGAAACTCCCGATCGTGACGCGCCGTACTCACGTCCCGAAGCCCCGCGTGCTGCTCGTCGGCGACGGCAAGAACGCGCGCGTGCGGCGGGCGATCGCCGAACTGACGCCGTGGATCGCCGAGCGCGCGCGGCTCGCGGGCACGGTCCTCGGTCAATCGACGGATCTGCCGACGCGCGGCATCGACCTCGTCGTGTTGTTCGGCGGTGACGGTGCGATCCTGTCCGCCGCGCACCGCATGCGCGGCAAACACGTTCCCTGCGTCGGCGTCCGGCTCGGGCATTTCGGCTTCCTCGCCGAACTCGAACCGGCGACGTGTCGCGGTCCGCTCGAGCGCGTGCTCGCGGGCGAGGGACGTCTGGTCGAGCGCATGATGCTCGAGGTCGAGATCGTCCGCGGGACGCGCGTGATCGCGCGCGAATCGGCGCTCAACGAGGCGGTCATCCAGGCGCGCACGGTGTCGCGCATGGTCGCGGTCGAGCTCGACATCGACGGTGAATCGGTCGCGACGTATCGCGGCGACGGTCTGATCGTGTCGACGCCGACCGGCTCGACCGCGCATTCGCTCGCCGCCGGCGGGCCGATCGTCGAAGCGGACTCGCGCGCGATCCTGGTCACGCCGCTGGCGTCGCACACGCTGGCGTCGCGACCGTTGGTGCTGGCGCCGACGCGCCGCGTCGGCGTCCGGGTCGCCAGCGATCGCAACCGACTCGCCGCCGTCTCGTTCGACGGGCAGCGGACGATCCCGATCCGCTCCGGCGATCACGTGATCCTGCGGGCGGCCGCCGATCCGTTCCGGATGCTCAGCATCGTCGACCGTTCGTTCTTCGCGACGCTGCGCGCGAAGTTCCAGTGGAGCGGTTCGGTGTTGCGCGGCACCGACGCGCCCGCGTCGCCATGAAGCCGTCCGACGTTCCGTACGTCACGCGCGACATCGCCGGGACCGGCGGTCGGATGCGCGCGCAGATCGACGACTTCCGCGTCGACGAGATCCCGCTGTACGCGCCGTCGGGCAGCGGTGAGCACCTGTACGTCACGATCGAGAAGCGCGGGCTGTCGACGATGGACGCCGCCGATCGGCTCGCGCGCGCATTACGGCTGAAGCGGGTCGCGGTCGGATTCGCCGGGCTGAAGGACGCGCGCGCCGTGACCACGCAGACGTTCTCGCTGTGCGGCGTCGACGACCGCGCGCTGGACGACTTCGCCGCCGACGGCATGCGCGTCGTCGGTGTGACGCGCCATCGCAACAAGCTCCAGCGCGGCCATCTCGCGGGCAATCGGTTCGTGATCCGTGTGCGCGACGCGCGGCCCGGATCGAGCGCCGACGCGGAGCGCGTCCTCGCCGTGCTCGCGAAGCGCGGCGTGCCGAACGCGTTCGGCGAACAACGATTCGGTCGCGACGGCCAGACGCATCGGCTCGGGCGCGCGCTGCTCGAACCACGCGCCGAGGCGTTCGTCGCGATCTTGTTCGGCTGCGGCGACGTCGCGCGCGAGGACGCGCTGCGACGCGCGCTCGACGCGAAGGACGTCGATGCCGTGCGTGCGACGGTGGGCGCGCTCGGCCGCGCCGAGCGCTACGCGCTCGAGGACCTCGTACGCAGCGGCGGCGATTGCGATGCCGTCGTGCGTCGGTTCGACAAGGCGCTGAAGGCGCTGTACGCGTCGGCGTTCCAGAGCGAGCTGTTCAACGAGGTCCTGCGCCGCCGGTTCCGCGAGTTCGATCGGCTGATCGACGGCGATCTGGCCTGGTTGCATCGCAACGGCGCGGTGTTCGTCGTCGACGACCCCCGTGCCGAGGCGGCGCGCGTCGACGCGTTCGAGATCAGCCCATCCGGCCCGCTCGTCGGGTCGCGGATGACGTGGCCGCGCGCCGCCGCGCTCGAACTCGAACGGAGCGTCCTCGCGGATGCCGGAATCGACGACGCCGCGCTGACCCGCCTGCCGCTGCCCGGTGCGCGGCGGCCGTTGCGGATCCCCGTCACCGGCGTCGAGTGTCGTGCGGACGGCGCCGACCTGGTCGTCGCGTTCGCGTTGCCGGCCGGCGCCTATGCGACGACGGTGATGCGCGAGATCATGAAGACGGAATCCGTCGACTCGGCCGTCTCCGTCGACGAATGACCCTTACGTTCCGCTGTTATCCTGACCGATCCTCGGAGCGGTACCCCGACTCGACCGCTTCGTCCTGAGCCGTGTACCGGAGCCCCGCATGTCGTCGCCGCGCCTGCTCGCGTTCGCCCTGTCCGTCACCTGCGCCGCGTGGAGCCACGCGCAGACGCCCCCGGTTCCGGTCGCGCCTCCGACCCCGGACGACACGAAGGCGGTGGCCGAAGAGGGCGGGCCGATGCTGAAGGCGGAGAAGGGGAAGGCCGCCAAGTACCCGATCGTGGAGACGGTCGAGCCGGTGGCCGGGAACGACGCCACGGCGGCGGCCGCCGTCGTCCAGAAGGCTCTCGCCTACATGGGCGGCGAGAAACTCGCCGCGGCCCGGACGATCGAGTTCCATCGACTCAGCCTGCATTGGGGCAATCGGCGGCACGTCTTCACCGAGCGCTACCAGACCCAGGCGAGGCTCGCGTGGCCGCCGGTCGCGCGCGTCACCGAGTTCGCGTTCGACACGGTCAAGCGCAAGGCGCGCCCGGAGATGACGTTCGTCCAGAACGGCGCGGACGCGTTCATGCAGTCCGGACTCGAGGTCTATTCGTACCCGGCGAACGAAGTCGCGGCGAAGACGCGCGTCGCGACCGAACTCGGCGTTCCGCTGCTGTTGTCGTGGTTGGTGAAGGCGCAGGCCCCGATGAAGCTCGACGGCCGCGTCACCGTCAGCACGTTCAAGCCCAAGACGTTCCTCGAGATCCAGCGCGACGACAAGAAGGACGAGGGCTACGCCGACTACGAGCCGGCGACCGCCACGTACTTGCAGGTCACGGCCGAAGTTCCGGCCGACCTCGTCGCCCACTTCGGTTCGACCGTGGTGCTCTACTTCGACGAGACCGACGGCCGGCTCGCCCGCTGGCGCCTGTTCCCCCTCAGCCGCAGCGTCGATCGGTTCGGCAACCTGGAAGCCGCGTTCGAGATCGAGGCGTACGTCGACGCCGTCGACACCGACGGCAAGCCGACCGGCGTGCGCGTCCCCGGGCTCGTGTTCGGGATGCTCGCGGGGTCGGCCGAGCGCGTGGAAACCCTCGAGTTGAAGCAGGTCGTGCTGAACCGCGACCTGGGCGACGAGCTGTTCCGCCGGCCCTGACCGGCCCCGACCGAGCCGATTGGGCCGGCTGGCCGCCAAGCTCGGATTCCGTCACCGTCGTCCCGGCCGCGGCTATACGCCGTCGGTCGCGGACCGCGACCTCGGCGTCGAACGCCGAAACCGCGTTCCTTGACCGAGTTTTGGACCAGGCGTACACTCCGGCCAGCCCGGTGACGGGACGCGCCGACGTCGAATCCCGAACCCCCGATCCCGACCGCGTCGCCCGGCGCTTCGGGACCTAGCCGATCGCGTCGCCAGCCCGTCGTCGTTTCTCCTTCCTCTACCGGAGGTTGCGCCGGTGTTGCGTACACCCACTTGGTTGCTCGTCGCGCTCTCGGTGCTCGGGTCGACGGCGTTCGCGCGTCAGAATCCGACCCTCACGATCAACGGCACGACGAGCGCGGACAACAACGCGATCGCGCACATGAAGCGCGTCACGCCGTTCACGATCGCGATGACGGGAACTCCGAACGCTCCGTTCGCGCTGTTGCTGTCCGGGGAAGCCCTCGACGGCAGCCCGGTCGGTGAATCCGACGTCAACACCGGCTTCTACCTGACGCCGTGGCAGCCGGGCGGCGGGGTGAACTCGCCGATCCACCCGGTGTTCGACGGCATCGGCACGACCAACATCGCGACGAAGCTCGGCCAGTCCTCGACGAACTTCGTCTCCGACACGCCGTCCCCGGTGTTCCGCTTCGACGCGAACGGCACCTTCACGCTGAACGGCATCACGCCGACCACCGCGTTCCTGCTGAACACCGGAGCGGGATCGAATCCGATCGTGATCCCGCTCGAGTCGATCGCGCCGAACACGATCGCGCTGTACATGCAGGTCGTCGAGCTCGATCCGCAGACCCTCGCGCTGCGCGTCGGCAACGGCATGAAGGTCATCTTCGATCCGCTCGAGTTCCCGGGCACGATCTCGTACTCGGAAGGCGTCGACTCGAACGTCAACTCGGTCGTGCTGTCGCAGCGACAGACGCTCGCGCGCATCGTCGACCCGAACTTGATCGACGGCACGCTGATCAACCCCGCCGAGACCGACACGTTCGGCGCGTCGTCGACCGCGAACATCGACGCGTGGTTGATCGAGCTCGCGGGCGTCCAGTCGGTCTATCCGGCCAGTCACTACTCGACGGTGCTCGAGTCCCAGACGAGCTGGGGCGCCGAGGATCCGAACAACGCGGCGAACCAGAACGCGCTGAAGACGCGAGCCCAGACGCTGCGCGCGTCGGGCATCGAGTTCCTCAGCGGTGACGCTCCGGCGCTGAACAACGAGAACCCGGACTTCCCGCGCATCGAGCTGCCCGGCAATCGATCGTTGTTCTGCTGGCGCAACGGCGCGAACGCCGGTTCGCCGAGCTACGGGTTCGGCGTGTTGTTCAAGGACACCGGCACGTTCCGCAACCTGATCCCGACCTCGTTCGGCACGTTCGTCGGCACCGCGACGCTGTCGGCCTTCGAGTGGGAAGTCGGTGTGTCGCCCGACGGCAATCGCGCCGTCATCGTGCAGAGCACGGCCGGCGCCGACCGCCTGTTCATCCTGAACCTCGAAGCGTCGGCGACGACGACGATCACGGAAGTCGTGAACGCGACGATTCCCACCGACTTCACGACGCTGTTCGAAGAGTCGCTCTCGTTCGTCTCCGACGGTCAGGGCGGTTGGGTCGGCGTGATCGCAGCGGCGGCCACCTCCGGCACGAACCTGCAGCCGACCCGGCTCTATCGCTTCAACCTCCAGGGCGCGACGAACCTCACGCGACTGCTGCCGTCCGCGGCGGCTCCCGACAACGGCATCACGCGCATCGATCGGCAGTCGGTCGTCTCGTCCGACTTCACGCGGCTGTGCGTGGTCGCCGGCACCGGCACGACGCAGGAGCAGATCTACTGCCTGCGCTCGGTCACGCCGACGACGCACACGATCCAGAACATCACCGGTCTGAACTTCGTCACGCTCGGTGAGTTCAACGACGCGCGCGACGGGTTGAACGGTCGCTCGGCGTTCTCGCCGGACGGATCGGTCTTCGCGTTCGTCCGCAACAACGGCACGCAGAACACGCCGCTGTTCGCGAGGACGGACGGCACGAGCTTCGGTCTGGTCACCGACCTGATGGTGTCGATCGGCCTCGGCGGCGATTGGGACATCATCGGCGACTTCAAGAACTCGCGCGACTACTGGATCGCGCCCGACAACAACACGCTGATCTTCCAGCAGGGCACCGAGGTCACCGGCGCGTCGAGCGATCGCATGGAGATCTTCTCGATGGCGCTGAGCACGGCGACGGCCTTCAACCTCACGCGCACGATCATCATGAACACGCCGGACGAAGAAGCGTTCGGTCCGTTCGACGTCGGCGCGACGGTTGCCAACTTCAACCGACCGACGTTCGACCCGGCGGGTTCGTTCCGGTCGCCCAACGGCAAGTACGTGTACTACTTCCGCGACGCGCACGGCCTGCAGTCGATCGACGGCATCTCGTTCGACCGATTCAACCTGGTGGCCGTGAACATCGACTCCGACGGGTCGACGACGCCGTCGCTCGAACTCACGAACATCACGGGCAACGAGTTCGAACCGTTCTTCCTCGCCGGCAAGCCGATCACGTTCAGCGAGGACATGATCGGTCGCGCGAACCTCTTCACCGAGGGTCTCGCGTTCGACCACGGTCTGCGTCATCTCGGCGGCAGCGGGCCGTTCTCGACGTTCTTCGTCATGAACGGTCGCAAGTCGGCGCCGATCGACTCGGCCGAACTCGACATCGATCAGATCCTGCTGTTCGACGCCGACAACCCGGGCCCCGGCGTGTACCTGACGAGCTTCTCGACGAGTTCGTCGCCGGTCGCCGTCAGCACCGGCGCGCGCATGAGCAACGTGATCCCGAGCTTGACCGAGCCGAAGATCGCGTTCGCCCTCGACCGTGACGGTGTCGGAGCGACGTTCACGCAGGACGTGATGGTCATCGACCTCGAGAACTTCGGCAACCCGATCCGTGTCACCAGCGGCGGTGCGGCGTTCGGCAAGTTGCTGACGCGCGGCTCGATGCACTTCCTGCCGACGGCGCCGCAAGGCCTCGTGTATGCGTTCGGCACGGTCGCGCGTCCGGCCGGTGGTTCGATCGACGGCAACTCGTCGCTGACCGCGGCCGACCCGAACAACCCGATCGACGCGTCGGCGTTCACGTACCGGTTCGACAGCGCGACGTCGTCGCCGATCGCGGCGAATCCGACGCCGGGGTTCCGGCGCGGCGTCATGGTCTGGGGCGTCGCGTCGCCCTGACCGCGGTCCGACAGTCGTCCGAACTCGACCGACCCCCGCG
>JAEUIB010000162.1 GCA_016795255.1 Planctomycetota bacterium | reverse complement strand
CGTACCCGTGGCGTCCGACCTTGCCGCCGCAGCCGGATCGCCACACGATCGCGCCGTTCTCGACGAACACGAGTTCGGCCGCGCCGTCGTGATCCGCGTCGAAGACTTCGATGCCCGGCTTCGTCGACGTGATCGGTGCGCCGAACGAGCGCGTCGCGACGAAGGCGCCGCTTCCGTCGCGCTCGAGGATGCGCACGCCAGTGTGTTCGGCGACGACGAGATCGACCGCGCCATCGGCCGTGACGTCGACCGCGTGGGATTGGAATGTCCGCAGACCCGGGTACACGGTCTTGACCGGGGCATCGAAGGTGAACGGTGCGGATCCCCGCAGTACCAGCAGGTCGGAGCTGGAGGATCGGGCAGCGAGGACCGCGATGTCCACGCGTCCATCCCCGGAGATGTCCTCGACCAGGAGCTGGCCGCCGCTGTTCTCGAGTCCGAGAACGGTGAAGCCCGCGAGCACCGGCGCCCCGAGTCCGTCGTTCCGGTACCACCCGAGGTTCCCGAACGTCGTGCCGTGCGTGAAGACGTCGAGGTCGCCATCGCCGTCGGCATCCTCGACGACGACATGCGACGCCACGCCGGGCACGTGCGTCCAGTTCGAGAACACGCCGGCGCCACCGTTCAGCGCGACCCCGAGTCCGAAGTTCGCGAATCCGGCGACGAGATCGAGTGCGCCGTCGGCGTTCAGGTCGACCGCTTCGATCACCGCGGGAGCGACCGGAATCGAGCCCAGCAGGACCGCAGCCAGCGTGGCCGTGTGCGTGAATCCGCCAGCGCCCGTCCCGAGCAGGGTCTTGCACTGGCCGGTGACCGCGTTCGCGTGCACGAGGTCGTCGATCCCGTCGCCGTCGAAGTCGCCGACGGCGATCGAACTCGCGGTGCCGAGTCCGGCGATCGGAACCACGACGGGCGTGAAGCTCCCGAGGCCGTTGGAGCGCAGGAACGCGGCCGCGTTCGGCGTCGCGCCGAGCAAGTCCGGTTCGCCGTCCGAGTTCGCGTCGCCGAGACCGCCGTGGACGAACTGTGCCAGCGCCACGCGAATGGGCGCATCGAACGAGCCCGCGTCGTCCCCGGATGCCGACTGGGCGCCTCCGCTCCAGAAGTTGTGCGACGTGATCGTCACAAGATCGGCGCCTCCGTGCCCGTCGATCTCCGCGACGTCGAACCCGAACGCGTCGACCAGGATCGCGCTCGAGCCGCCAGTCACCAATCCGCCCGTGCCGTCGGCCAGGAACGCGGACACGTCCGACGTACCACGAACCACCAAGTCCGAGCGCCCATCCGAGTTCACGTCACGGATCTTCATCGATGCGATGGGCGTGCTCAGCCCGAGGTTCAGGAACGTCGTGGGCGCGAACGTGCCCGCGCCCGTGCCTCGGAGCAGGGCGAGGTGAACCGAACTCGGAGCGCCCGAAGCCGCGACGAGGATGTCCGCGATGCCGTCGCTCGTGACGTCGCCGGCAGCACCCGACGTGAAGCCGAACGAGCCGACCCACTCGTGGACGAGTGTCGGCGTTCCGGCCGCGTCGAACCTGAACACGCGCACGGCGGGTGACTGCGCGTCCGCGTTGAACGTGACGAGGTCGGCGACGCCGTCCTGCGTCACGTCGTCGACGAACATGCCGCGCGTCTGCGGTCCGCTCGGCAGAGTCGTCGGCCCTGCGAACTGGGCATTTCCGGTCGCGCGGTGCAGCACGATCGGTTGCGCGAACGCGTACAGCAGCAGGTCGGCGAGTCCGTCGCCGGTCACGTCGCGCGCGACGATCTCGTTCGCGGCAGTCGTCGCGAGCACCGGGACCGGCGGCAGGAACGAGCCGTTCACGTTGAGGCTGACCTGGATCAGCGCCGTCGCCACCAGGTGGGACACGATGTCGGGGTCGCCGTCGCCATCGACGTCGCCGGCTGCGTAGCGGTTGGCGACGATGCCGCTCGGGAACGTC
>JAEUIB010000130.1 GCA_016795255.1 Planctomycetota bacterium | reverse complement strand
CGGTCGCGCTGCGCTTCCCGAAGACGAAAGTGCGCAAGCGGCTGCATTGCCACCAGATCGCCGACTTCCGGTTCGCGATCCCGCCCGGCGCGGAAGCTCATCCCGTGACCGCCTCACGGACGCTGAAGGCCGACGCGCGCGCGGTCGGCGTGTTCGTGCACATGCACTTGCGCGGACGCGACATGACGTTCGTCGCGAACACGCCCGGCGGCCAGCGCGAGACGCTGCTCGTCGTGCCGAACTACGACTTCGAATGGCAGCAGTCGTATCGCTACCCGCGCGAAGGCAAGTTCTTCCCGGCCGGTACGCGCATCGACGTGACCGCGCACTTCGACAACTCGGCGTTCAACGTCTTCAACCCCGACCCGGCGGCGACGGTGAAGTTCGGTCGCCAGACGACGGACGAGATGATGTACGGCTTCTTCTTCTACGTCGAAGAAGCCGAGGACCTAGCGCTCGACGTCGATCCGCGGAACGGAACGCAGCTCGACTGAAGGGGTCAGCCCCTGCGCGATTGCGCACGGGGGCTGACCCCTTCGCTTTTGTCGCACGCACAGGCGTTTCGCTCGCCGCGCGCGCGTCATGCAGCTCGATCGGCGGGACGTGTGCGCCACGCGCGACGAGGGGGGGCAGCCCCCGTGCGAAGGCGCACGGGGGCTGACCCCTTGCGTCCTGCTCGCGTCAGGCCTGGTCGAACAGCTTCAGCGCCATCGCGCCGTGCGCTGCCGCGCCGCCGGCCATCATCGAGGCCGCGAGGAACGTCGACTCGACGACTTCCTGGCGCGTCGCGCCGGCGGCCTTCGCGCCCTTCGCGTGCGCTTCGATGCAGTACGGGCACTGCGTCGCGTGCGCGAGCGCGAGGCAGATCAGCTCGCGGTACTTCTTCGGGATCGCGCCGTCCTCGCGCGACGAGATCTTGTTCAGCTCGACCCACGCCTTGAACTCGACCGGCGCGAGTTCCTTCATCTGCTTCATCAGCGCCATGTCGGCCGGGTCGTGATAGTGGTTCGTCATCGGTGTCGCCTTTCGTGAGGAGGCGTGGATTGAACGCATCGGTGCGCTCGAAGTCCACGCGCGAGTTCGAACCCGATGCGATGCCGGCGAGCGGCGATGGTTTCGCGTCGCGTGGGATTCTCTCGGACACGACGGCGCGACCGAACGATGGCTCGCCCGGTCGCGCGCGACGTGCGGAGGGATCCGAGGTTCAGGCCTGCGGCAGCAGCACCTGATCGATGACGTGGATGATGCCGTTGCTGGCGTCGAGATCGGCCGTCGAGACCTTCGCGCCGCCGACCATCACGTTGCCGTCCTTGCTCGTGATGCGCAGCGTCGAGCCTTGCAGCGTCTTCGCCTCGCCGGCGCCGATCGCCGTCGCGGCGTCGACCCGGCCGGACACGACGTGCAGCTTCAGGATCGCGACGAGGCGGTCCTTGTTCTCCGGCTTCAGCAGGTCCTCGACGGTGCCCTTCGGCAGCGCGGCGAACGCGGCGTCGGTCGGCGCGAACACGGTGAACGGCCCGTCCTTGCCGAGCGTCTCCGCGAGCCCCGCGGCGGTCGCCGCGGCGAGCAACGTGCGGAAGCTGCCGGCGGCCGTCGCGGTCGCGACGATCGAATCCGAGCTCGGCATCACGACCGCGTCGATGACGTGGATGATGCCGTTCGAGCACACGATGTCGGTCTTGACGATCTTCGCGCCGTCGATCCTCGCGACGTCGCCGCGCTTCGACACGTCGAGGCGTTGACCGTTCACGGTCGCGAGCGAGCGCGAGCCGAGCACTGCCGCCGCATCGAGTCGACCGGCGACGACGTGGTACGTGAGGCTCGACGTCAGCGTGCCCTTCGCCTCGGGCTTCAGCAGGCCGTCGAGCGTGCCCTTCGGCAACGCGGCGAACGCGGCGTCGGTCGGTGCGAACACGGTGAACGGACCTTCCGACTTCAACGTCTCGACGAGTCCGGCGGCTTTCACGGCAGCGACCAACGTCGAGAAGTCACCGGCCGCGACGGCGGTGTCGACGATGTCACCGGCGCGCTGGGCCGCGGCGACGTGGACGACCGGAGCGAGGTTGGGCTTGGACGAGCAATCCGACGGCAACGCTGCCGTCGCCATCAGGATGGCGAGCGTGACCATGGGGTTTTCTTTCGTGGGGGTGATTCGTGGATCGAGTTCGACGCGTGCGACGCCGTGCGCCGCGTGTCGCGGCGTCGGGAGGATCGAAGGGCGTCCGCGGTCGGATGCAGGAGTTCGCGGAATTCGTGGTCACGAACGTCTGCGGCGTGTCGCTCTCGTCCCCGCTCCCTCAATGGAAATCGCGACTGCCGACTTCGGGCACGCCGAGCGCGAGCTTCGGCAGGAAGAACTCGTCGGCGACGAGGTGCACGACGCCTTCCTCGTTCTGCACGCGGCCGGCGACGCCG
>JAEUIB010000540.1 GCA_016795255.1 Planctomycetota bacterium | reverse complement strand
CACCGGCACGTGATCGCTGAACGCGAACCGCGCGTCGTCGACGAGTTCGCACGAGCGCGGCTTCAGCCGGGCATCGGCGAGCACCCAGTCGATGTGGACGCCGTCGCCACTGAGGCCTTGGAAGCTGTGGAACGTCCCGCGCCGCGCGCGCGTCGGTGCGCCGTCGATCTGCCACGCGTCGCGCAGCCCGTGGGCTTCGAGCCGACCGTGGATCGCGTCGGGCGCCGGAGCTTCGTTGAAGTCGCCGCAGGCGAGCATCGCCCGCTGCGGAGCCGACGCCACCAGCGCGACGATCGCGTCGGCGGCGCGCACGCGTCGATCGCGCGAATAGAAGTCGAGGTGCGCATGGACGAGTCGCAGCGGCCCCGGCGCGTCGCGCAGGCAGAGGTCGAGCACCGCGAGTTGGCCGCCGTGATCGGCGCCGCGCAGCTCGACGTCGCGGTGCCGCTTCACGACGTCGCGCCGCAGCAGCGCGACCAGTGCTTCCTCCGGCCACGGGCCCGGCCGCACGACGACGACGTGCGCGGGGCTCTCGCGCGCGACGATCGACGCGAACCGCCGCGGGACCTCCTGCAAGCACGCGATCGCGACGTCGCGTTCGCGCAGCACGGCGAGCAACGACCGCGCGTGGCGGCGCAACGCTGCCGGCTTCGCGTTGGCGTGGATGAACACGTTGTGCGTGAGGACGCGCAGCTTCACGTCGAGCGCAGCACGGCTTCGAGATGCGTGTGCAGCGCGCGATCGGTCACCGCGTCGGCGGTCGCGGCGAACGCGGCGGCGCGCTCGCGCAACGTCCGCGGATCCCCCGGCAAGCGTCGATCCGGAGCGACGTCGGCGAGACTGCGCGCCAAGTACGCGCGCGTCGCGATGTCGGGATCGGGCAGTTCGAACTCGCCGTCCTTCCACGTCCGATCGGCGTAGGCGGTCAGATCGAGGTCGATCGGCACCACGTCGTCGTGCGAGCGGTCGCGTCCGAGCGTCGCTTCGAGGTCCTTCAATTTCGCGCGGAGGACCGGCAGGTCGTGCTCGGTCCACAGCAACGCGGCCATGTTCACGTACGGCACCGTGCCGCCGCCGATGGCTTCCGAGCGGTAGACCCGCGAGATCCGATCGATCCGGCCGAGCGACGCGAGTGCCCGCAGCGCGGCCTCGAGTTTCGCCGGCGCGTCGTGGTTCGAACCGAGTCCGATCAGCGCCGGCACGAACACGTCGGCAGGCGTCCGCGTCCACGCGCAACCGACGCCGCGAGCGCCTGGGTGCGCCGTCGGCTTCGAGATCCGGACGTCGACCGACATGCATCGCTTGCGACGCAAGCAGATGCGCGCGATGTCGAGCGCGAGGCGCTCGACGGTCTTGCGCTCGTTGGGTTCGAGTTCGCGCTGGACGTCGCGGATGACCGCGCCGTAGTCGAGCGCGTCGTCGATCGAATCGCTCGCCGCGGCCGGCGCGAGGTCGACGTGCATCGTGACGTCGACGACGACGTCCTGGGGTTGCGAGCGTTCGCGTTCGGAGATGCCGATGCGCGTGCGCAGCAGCAAGCCCTCGATGAACAACGTGTCGGTCATGGCGCTGGATCCGGCCGGTGAGAGCCGGAAATGGTAGCGCGCCGGCCTTTAGACCGGCGCGCGACGCCGCGGGTCTCGTCCGCGGTCGGACTTGCGGGACCTCGGGACTAAATCGGAGTCCACGATTATGTCATGGCTGCGGCCGGCGCCGAAGCGCGCATGCTGCGTCGGATCGACTCACCGACTCTTTCCATGGAGTCGCCTCGTCGATCCTCCTCGCCTGCGCACTTCTCGCTCGGCCTCGCGGCATAACAGAATCGTGGACTCCGATTTAGGGATGCCCCGTTGCTCCGATCGACGGGTCCGTGGGCCAGCGGATCAGTGGAGGACCGCGATGACCGGATCGGTCCTGCCGGGCCACAATTCGACCATGCCGAACGGAATCGCGTCGAGGACGCCGAGCCACCGCGTCGCGTCGAACGACGTCGTCAAGAACTCACGAGCGTGCGAGATCCCGAGCAGCGGCATCTGCGGATCGATCACCGTCTTCGGCCCGGAGCGGAACTGCGAGAGGAACTGCAGGCGCACCGAGCGGCTCGCTTCGACGGTCGGGGCGCTCGTCACGCGCGCGGCGAACGCGCTCGGCAGCATGAACGTGATCGGTTGCGCGATCGACGAGTTGTTGGCGACGTCGACTTCCCAACTCGCGACGTAGTTCTCCTGCGTGCCTGCGAGCGCCAGCGCGCCGCGGTTCGAGCACGACACGCGGCCGCAGACCCGCGCGTTCGTGCCCTCGCCGATCTGCAGATCGACGAGGGTCGACGCCGGAACCTGCGGCAACGCCGCGCGCAGGCGAGCCTCGATGTCGGCGCCGAGATCACGGGCCTGCGCGGGCGCGGTCGCCGTGCGGAGGAACACGAACGGTCCTTGCGCCATGACGTAGACCTCGCCGGAGTCGAACGCGCCGCTCGCGTAGGTCGCAGCCTCGACCAGCGAGTGGTCGGGTTCCCGCACGAGGTCGACGAACGCCTGCGGTTCGCTCGCCGGATCGGTCGTCCACTGGAGTTGCGCGCGCGTGGCGGCCGGGATCCGCAGTGCCGAGAGCGCCGAGTAGCCGACGTTGAGGATCCGCAATTCGCGATCGCCGACCGGGAACACGTCGCTGCGCGCGGCGATCTCGTCGGCGCGGAGGACGACGACGATGCCCGCGTGATCGGTCGCCGTCGCGGTCGGGTCGATGGCTCCGACGACGATCGACTTGCCGCGCTCCAATTCGGCGGTGCCGGCGAGGGTCGCGAACCGGAGGGTCGGGCTCTGGATCACGCAGCGTGCGGAGCTGGTCTCCGAGCCGCGCTCCGACACGAACTGCGCTTCGGTCTTCAGTTCGATCGAGTCGAACGCGGTCGGGATCGCGGAGTCGGACAACGCGTACTGCAGCGCGACGCGCCCGTCTTGCATCACGTCCCCGCGCATCGACAACGACGTTCCGGTCTCGAGCGTCCGCGTGATCGGATTCGGCCGCGCGGCGGCCTGCGCGATCTCGACCTCGAAATGCGACACGTACGTGTGCGACTGGAGCAACGCGGAATGTTCGACGCGTCCCGGCTTCAGGCGCAACGTGAACGTGCGGGCCGGGCCGAGTCGGCCGTCCGCGACGAGCTCGGCGACCCCGGCGGCGTCGGCCGGGATCGTCGGCTGCCCTTGGCCGGTCGTGCGGACGCGGTGGACGTCGACGGTGACGACGGTCGCGGCGTTCAGCGTCAGGGTCAGGAACTGCAAGAAGTTCGCGACGTCCACCATCCGCGCGGCCGGCAGCGTCACGCGCATGAACGTGCCGGTTTCGGTCATGACGAGGTCCAGCGACCGTCCTTCGAACTCCCATTCGTCCTGCCACACGCAGTTGCGGACCAGGTCGACGACGCTGTCGGCCGCCAGAGCGGTCGGCTCGAACTCTTCGAACACATCCGATCCGCGCGGGTTGACCAGCGCCGGCAACAGCCGGATCGCCGTCGGCGTCGCGGCGCGCGGCTCGAGGATCGGCGCGAGGTCGAACATGCGCGTCGTCAGTTCGGCCGCCTGGACCGTCGCCGGGTCCGACGGTGCACACAATGCGAGACACAACAGCGTCGACAACATGGGGTCGCTCCTCGGTCGGTGGGTCGGTGGGTGAACAGGGCGGGTCAGAGGCGCGCGTTCGACAGTTTCTCTGCGATCCGCGCGCGTTCCCACGTCTCCGGCGGGCGCCCATCGGCTCGCCATCGGTCGGCGGCCGTTCGCGCGGAGCGGAAGGAATCGCGGACTCGCTTCGGGTCGAGCCCGGGCAAGTCGGAGTCGGAAGAGCCGGCGCGCACCGCGCAGCACAGCAAGGTCGCCGCGGCGTCGACGTCGAACGGCAACGCTTCGATCGCGGCGTCGAGCGCGAGGCGCGGGTCGAGTCGATCGAGCGCGGCCAGCGCGACCGCGGCGTCGACGCGGAACGAGAAGTCGAACGTCACGTCGGCGAGCATCGATTCCAGCGCGTCCGCACCGAAGCGCGGTCGCGCGGCGAGCAACGCGATCCACGCGCTCGCCGTCCCAGGCTCGGCGTCCAGCGACGTGCGGACGAGGTCTCGCAGTTCGAAGCAGCGCTCGAGTCGAGCATCGACCGCGTGCGCGAACCCGTCGGCTCCCAACGCGTCGCGGAACGCGCCGGCGTGCGTCGCGAGCAGCGGTAGCGCCACCGCGTCTTGCAGCATCTCGACCGCGACCCGTGCGAGTTCGACGTCGCGCGGCGCGCGCAGCAACGCGACGACCAGGTCCGCGTCGACGCAGCGCGTCGTGCCGAGGACACGCGCCGCGTCGCCGTCCCCGTCCGCGGCCAACGCGAGCAACGCGCGAACGCCTTCCGGCCCGCGCCGCGACAGCGCGAGTCGAGCTTCCGCGGCGCATTCGAGGTGAGCCGTGTCGCGGGCGGCAGCTTCGAGGGCCGCGAGCGCGTCGCGTCGCGGACTCGATGCGAGTGCGTCGATCGCGGCGGCCCACGCTCCCGGATCGGCGAGTCGGTTGCCCAGCAAAGCGACGATCGGTCCGTCGGCGACGTGGCCGAGCGCACGCGTGACGTCGAGCCGCAGAGCGGGACGGCGATCCGCGCGCAGCAGCGCGGGACGCGCGAGATCGCGACGCGACTCCGCGGCGAGCCGGATCGCGGCGCGGGCGACGTCGTCGTTCGGATCGTCGATCGCCGCGACGAGCATCGTCTCGACCGGCCAGCCGTCCTTGCGCATCGCGTCGGTGGCGGTTCGGAACGCGTCGTGTGGCGTCGGCGACCGCGCGCAATCGCGCAGCAGTCGGGCGAACGCCGCTTTGGATTCCGCCAGCCGCATCGGATCGACGGGGTCCTCGGTCGCGGGCACCTGCTCCCGAGTCCCGACGACCGATGCGGTGGCGGAATGGTTCGGAGTCGAAGGCGGCGCGATGCGCGCGGCCGGCCGCGACAGCGCGACCGCGACGGCGGCGACGACGAGCGCGGCCGCGGCCCATCGGATCGCCGGCGTCCGCGCCGAGTTCGCTCGCGCGGGCGGCCGAACTCGCGGTTCGTCGACGGCTTCGATCGCATCGAGTCGGCGGTGGACCGCGGCCAGCACGCGCTGTTCGAACCCGGCGTCCGGTTCGGCGCCGTCGATCCGATGCAGTTCGCGCTCGAGCGTCGCCGCGGACGTCAGCGCTTCGGCGCACGCGGAGCAGTCCTCGGCGTGCCGTTCGAACGCGAGGCGCTCGATGCCGGTCGCGTCGCCGTCGACGTACGCCCGCAATGCCTGACGTTGGGCTCGGCAACCGTCGCGGAGCTCGATCGTCACGAGTCCCTCCGATCGCGCGCCCACCACGACGCGAGGCGCCGACGCAGCGTCGACCGGGCCATCGCGAGGTAGACCCGCGCGGCGCTCTCGGTCGTACCGAGGACCTTGGCGATGTCGACGTGCGTGAGGCCGTCGACGACTTTCATCAGCAGGGCGAGGCGTTGGCGGGGCGGCAGCTCGGCGACCGCCCGGTCGAGCGCCGCCCGGTCGTCGCGATGCGTCGCGGCATGGTCGGGGGGCCGAACGTCGTGCGGCGCGACGCCGGCCGCGAGGTCGTGCGGCGACGGCGCTCGGCTGCGCGCCCGCAATCGATCGTGCGCGAGGTTCAGCGCGATCCGCAGCGTCCACGTGCGGAACGACGACTGGCCGCGGAAGCCGGCGAGATGCTGGTAGACGCGGACGAACGTCTCCTGGACGACGTCCTCCGCGTCCTCGACGTTCCCGACCACGCGGCGCGCGAGCCGACCGACGCTGCGGGCGTGGCGCACGACGAGCGCATCGAACGCCGCGCGGTCTCCCGCTTGTGCGTGGGCGACGAGCGTGGCGTCTTCGTCGGTCGTCATGCGGGCCGTGGGCTTCATCGAGAACTCCGACCCACAGAGACGCCGGTGTCGACCGCGCGTTAACAGCCTGCTGAAAAAGCCTGCCGGCACTCGGCCGGCGATGCCCGTCACCGCCCAGCCTTGCCCGGTCGAACGCCCGGCCGAACGAAGGGCGCGGCGCACCCTATCGAAAGCCCCGGTCGATGGCGTAAAAGGCGGTCAAGGTAGTCGGCGGGCCGTCCGGGGTGACGGCCGGCCCGGACGACCGGAGACGGGGGAATCGTGCGCCGCCGCTGGCTGCTGTTGCTCGCGTTGTTGCCTTCGCTCGCGTTCGCGTCGACGTTCGTCGTCGGCGCCGCCTGTTCGATCTGCGCCGACAAGGACGTCGTCGCGTGCGACCGCTGCGCCGGGAAGGGCACGCTGAAGGACTCGTGCCGGCGGTGTCGCGGCAGCCGCCAGATCGGCTGCCCGATCTGCCGCGCGTCCGGCAATTGGGTCTGCAACGCGTGCGGCGGCGGCGGCGTCATCAAGTGGAAAGGCGGCGACACCGACCCGTGCAAGGCGTGCGGGAAGAAGGGGTCGCTGCGGTGCTCGGCCTGTCAGGGAGCGAAGCGCGTCGGCTGTCCGTCGTGCGCGAAGACCGGCACCAAAGAGCTGACGTGCCAAGCGTGCCTCGGCGTCGGCGTGTTCCCGTGCCCGAACGCGGCGGCGAAGACGCCGTGCACCGTATGCAAGGGCAAACGCAAACTGACGTGCGCCCGCTGCGGCGGTGCCGGGGCGTTCGCATCGGCGTGTCGTGCGTGTGCCGACACCAAGACCAAGGCGTGCCGCGCATGCACGTTGTCGGGCGCGTCGCCGTGCGGGTCCTGCTACGGCAGCGGCAAGATGCGCTTCGCGTACGAGGACGGTTCGAAGGCCGGTACGAAGACGTGCGACGACTGCAAGGGCAGCGGCGTCCTCAAGTGCGAGATCTGCAAGAACGGCACGGTGCCCTGCAACGACACCCCCGAGAAGACCGACTGCCCGGGCTGCGACGGCGGGAAACAGGACTGTCCGTACTGCGCGCAGTAGCGAGAGCGCGAGGGCTCACCGCACCGCATCGTCACGTGCCCGCGTCCTCTGCGTCGGATCAGTTCTGGATCCCGGCGAAGTCGAGGAACGGCTGCATCATGTTCGGGCCGGCCGTCAGCCACTTGCCTTCCTCGACCCAACGCTTGCCGACCGCGCGCTTCCCGAGCCCGATGTACGCCACGCCGAGCAGCGCGCGGTGACGGTCGCTCGGGTCGACGGTGTTCAACAGCATCAGCGTCGGCACGATGTCTTGCAGCCGCGCCGGGCAACTCTCGATCGCGAGCCATACCCATTGCTCGGCCGCGTTGACGTCGAGCGGATCGGCGTTCAGCGCCGCGCCCAGCGTCGTGAAGGCATGTTCGTGGAGGGCGTCGGTGACGACCGTCAGCGCCTTCAGCGCCGCGGCCTGACGCGCGTCGGAGTCGACGCGCTTCGCCAGCGCTTCGCGGACGTCGAACGCGACGCCGCGCTGCGGTGACGCACGCAGCACGGGGCGCAACGCGGTGAATGCCTCACGGACCGCGCTGGCGCGCCTCGATTCGTCGTCGAGAGCGCCGGCCGCGGTCAGGTGATCGAGGACGTCGCGCAACGCGAGCAACGCCGAGCCAGCGTCGACGCCTTGCGCCGCTGCGTCGAGCGCCGCCGCCCGGGCGTGCGCGAGATGCCGTCGCGCGACCAACGCCGGCGGCAGATCGTCCGGCACGACCGCCAGCGCGCGGCGCGCGATCTCGCGGTACTGCTCGCGGTCGACCTCGGCCTTCTCGCCGATCGAGCGCTCGAGGCACGCGAACGCGAGATCGATCAATTGCGCCGGGCGATCGAACCGGAACGCGTCGCGGAAGTACTGGCCGAACTCGCTCTCGAACTTCGGGAAGTCGAGCGTGATCGTCTCGCGGAACACGTCGATCACGAGTTGCTTCGCCGCGTCGGGCGTCAACTCCTTCGCGTCCATGCAGCGCTCGCGCAGTTCCTTCAGGAACTTCGGATAACTCGCCTGGTACCGCCCGGCGTTGAGGAAGTACACGACGCCCCACGACGTCGCGTAGTCGCGGTACTCGAAGCGGTCGTGCGGGATGCCGAACAACTTGTCGAGCGACACCGTCTTCTTCGACGCGGGCGCACCGAGTTCGCGCTTCAGCGTCGCGACGAGTCCGGCGGTGTACGGTTCGGCCGCGTCGAGTCCGCCGCCGCCGAGGTAACAAGCGATGCCCTCGTGGAACCACCGCGGCAGCGGAGCGCGTTGGAACGACAGATCGATCAGCAGGTGCGTGCACTCGTGGCGCGCGGTCTCGAACACGTCCGAGCGGTTCTTGGCGTCGTGATAGAAGACGAGCATCTGGCGATCGGGGACGTAGTAGCCGAGGACGTGTTCGGCGGTCCAACCGGTGCTCAGCGCGTAGTCGAGCAGGAAGTCGCTGCGGTTCGCGAACAGCAGCACGTCGATCGGCCGCGGCTCGTACGCGGAGAACTGGTTCTTGAACGCGCGGTAGTAGCCGTTCAGTTCGAGCGAGTACGGCTTCAGCTCGGCGTCGGACAGATCGCTCCACAGGTCGAAGTACGTCGACTGGATGGCCTTGCGGATCGGCAGCGTGCGCGAGCGGACGAGATCCACGCGCGGCTTGTCCTTCGGCACGACGAGCGCCGGCGCCGTCCACGTCGCGGTCGCGGAGTGACGGGGGAGTTCGGCGAACGACGCGCGGTCGTTCGGATCCGTCAGCCGCAGCAACTTCGCGACGTCGGGCGTCGGTTCCTTGATGGCGTCGAGTGCCGCGGTCGCTTCGCCGTACATCCCGTGGTCGAAGCACCACTGCGCGAACGCGGTGAGCTTCGTCGCATCGTTCCCGGCGTCCTTGCGCCGCTGCTTCGCGTCGGCCGACGGTCGCACGTCGAACGTCCACAGCGACGCACCGGACTGCGGCAGACACAACGCGACGACGAGGAGGAGAGCCGTTCCCATCTGATTCCCCATGTCCCCGAGCACGGAGCGCGTCTCGTGGCGACGCGGCGCAGGCCGAGCTCCCGGGCGGGGCGGGATGGTAGCGGCTCCGGCTCGATTCCGACCGTCGCGGGCGCGGGATCGCGCGGCAGGGTCCCCGGTCAGACCGGATGCGTGAAGCCGCGTTCGAAGTGCTCGACGACCGCGCGGACGACGAGGCGCCGCGCCAGGCGACTGACGCACAGCGCGCCGGACACGGTCGGGCCGAACGTCGGGCCGTCGCCGACCTCGCCGAACCAGCATTCGGGCACGGGGTCCGTCGACGGATGCGCGTGCCAATGCGCTTCGGCCTCCGGCGCTTCCAGGGCTTCCAGCCGCGCGGCGAGGCCGGAGAGCTCGGTCCGCGGCGGGACGACGCGCGACACCAGGTCGAACCAGCTCTCGACGCGTTGCCACACGCGCACCAGGTGACCGCGTCCGTACGGCACCAGCGTCAGGACGCGCGAGTC
>JAEUIB010000120.1 GCA_016795255.1 Planctomycetota bacterium | reverse complement strand
TGGTGCTGCACCTGAACACGACGGCGCTGACGACGTGGGCCGAGAAGGACACCGTCCGTCACGGCTGGAACATGTTCGATCTCGTCGGCGGCTCGCGCTCACCCGCGCAGCCGAGCTACTTCCGCAACGCGGCGCCCGACGTGCCGCGCCCCGACGAGCGCACGCTCGCAGTCGTCGAATCCGACCTCGCGCTGATGTTCGGCACGTCGCGCCTCGACGAGCCGACCGTCGCGCGCATCGAGCAGGCGCTCGGAGCCGACGTCAAAGCCGTGGTCGTGTCGGGCGAACTCGGGACTCGTCCGAAGACCGAGGACGCGACGATCGCGCGCCGCGCGGCGAACGTCTTCCCGGACGGAGCGGTCTCGATCGAGAACTCGGTCGACTCGCACGGTCTGCCGACGGTGTCGGTGTCGGTGAAGGACGGCTCGACCGCGCGCGCTCGCGTCGCGTTCACGCGCGTCATCGACGGCCGCGAGCTGCCGCTGACGCTGGTCGACCAGAAGACGTTCGGCGAGGTCTACGCGAAGGCCGGCAGCGCCCGGCTCGCCCCGACCGAAACCCTCGAGTGCACGAATCCCGAGGTCTTCCAAGCCGCGAACGCGCTGTGCGTGATCCTGTTCACGCCGATCGTGGTCTGGTTCTTCGGGCGGCTGCGCGATCGGGGCCGAGCCGTCAGCACGGCGCGCAAGATCCTGATCGGCCTGCTGCTGACGACCGCGTCGATGCTGGTCATGGCGGCGGCGGGTTGGTTCAGCGACGGCAACTCGATCAAGGTGTCGCCGTGGTGGCTGATCGGCGCCTACGCGGTCGTCACGGTCGGCGAACTTTGCTTGTCGCCGATGGGACTCTCGCTCGTGACGAAGCTCAGCCCGAAGCGCCTCGTCGGCCTGATGATGGGCGGCTGGTTCTGCGCGACGGCGTTCGGCAACAAGGGCTCGGGCTTCTTCGGCGCGATCCAGGAGAAGCTCGATCCGGTGACGTTCTTCCTCGTGTTGTCGGGATTCGTCGCGGTCGTGTCGCTGTTGTTCGGCCTACTGCTGCCGAAGCTCGACAAGACGCTGAAGGACTACAACGCCTGACGAAGGACTCTCACGCGGCGCGCGGCCGCCGGAGCACGAGCGTCCGCATGATCACGTCATGCACGCTCTGCGCGCGCGGCGTCAGCATCAACGTCACGAGCCACGATCCGACGAGGAACATCGACACCGTGTAGCCGATCAATTGCAGTCGGCTCGGGATCGGCATGCCCTTGTCGTCGAAGCCCGCGGCGGGCACCAGGTTCAGCGCGACGTGGATCAGCTCCCACGGCAGCAGCTTGATCCACGTCCGTCCGAGCACGCGCGTCCAGATCGGCCGCCCGGTGTCCATGTCGGTGACGACGAGGCCGAGCAAGCGCTTGCCGATCGTCGCCTGCCACGGACTGGACTCGAACGCGACGAAGTAGATCCACGTCGGCAGCGACATCGTCGCCAGCACCCACAGCCAGATCGTCAAGCTCGGGGGCTTCACGTCGGGCTGCAGCCCGAGTGCGGGGATCAGTCCGAAATGCAGCCCGCCGATCAGCACGGTCGCGATCAGGAGGACGTCGATCAGGTACGCGCCGACGCGCCGCGCGGGCTCCGCGTACGGCAGGTCGGGGACGGGTTCTTTGGGCGGTGCGTTGGGATGGACGTCCATGGGGCGCAGAATCTACCTCCGCCGACGCCGGAACCCGGCGCGTGCGGTGTCGTAGACTCGCGGCCGACTCGGCCCCGACTCGGCCCCGACTCGGCCCCGACTCGGCCCCGAATTCATCCTCGACGAGGTGCGATCCATGCGTTCATTGCGCTCCATCGGTCTGATTTCGTTCGCGATGCTGGTCGGCGCCGCCGGCGCGAATGCCCAGGATTCCGGCCTCGCGCCGGTGACTCCGACGCCACTCGCCCCCAAACAGGACCCGGCCTCGAGGTTGAAGCAGGACGGGGCCGACGCGAAGAAGGCCGACAAGGCGGCGCCGGCGAGGCGCGCCATGCCGAAGTTCGTGACCTTCAGCCAGAGCGACTGGGCCGGCCCCGAAGCCAATCCGCGGGCGAAGATCGCTCTCGAGAAGTACTTCGAAGAGGCGTTCCCCGAGGGCCTGCGCGTCGGCGTCGACGACAAGGGCATGAAGTCGTTCGAGCTGAAGTCGCTGAAGGCCGTCCGCAAGTTCCTGCCGAACGGCGGCAAGTCGGACGTCCTCGGCGGCAACAGCTACGAAGCGCTCGAGGATTGCGGCGCGCTGGCCGGCCATCTCGTCGCCGCGAAGATCAACCTGCGCTTCAACCAGCGCGGGTTCCTGGGCGAGCCGGAAGAGGGCGTCAAGAATCCGCTCGTGATGAAGGAGATCAAGTTCAAGCGCGGCGTCGACGGCAACATCCAAGGGATGTCGGTCGAGCGTCTCGTGAAGCTCGCCGATCGCGCGCTCGCCGGTGAATTCGGCAAGCCCGGCGACTCGAAGACCGACTTCATCGACACCAACAACGACGACAAGAAGGACGTCTGCCTCGACGATCTGCGTCGCGCGCTCGCGACCTTCAACGCGAACTTCGAGGACGGCGAGAACGACGGTCGCTTCGTCGCGAAGGGATACACGAACGATCCGCCGGCCGCCGCGACGGGCGCGGGCGCGGCCGCGGCGGGTGGGGCTGCAGCGGCCGGCGCCGCCGACGCCGACGAGGACGAAGGCGACGATCGCGCGAAGCAAGCGCGCAAGGAACTCGAAGACGCGAACACCGAACGCGATCGCGAGCTCGAAGCCGCGGAAGCCGAGCACGACGAAGAGATCGCCAAGGCCCGAGCCGAAGCTCGACGGGCGAACGACCCGGCGAAGTTCGAGTCGAAGAAGGCCGAGATCGACGCCAAGTTCCAGCGCAAGAAGGCGGCGATCCTGCAGAAGCACCAGGAGAAGCTCGAGAAGTTCCGCGCGAAGCACGGCCGCCCGCATCCGGGCAAGGGCAAGGGGCTGCGCCTCGAGGGCGGCGACCGCGGCGAAGGTGGTCGCGGCGACGGACGCGACAAGGACAAGGGCAAGGACAAGGACAAGGACGGCAAGGGCAAGGACCGCGAGAACGGCGGCTGAACCTCGCTCGGCTTGCCGCGGGGCGCGGATCCGGACTCGACTCGCGGACTGCTACAGTCCGCCGCTTCGGAGGTGGTCATGGAAGCGGCGGACCGTGTGGTGCTCGACGCGCACGAGCGGCGCGTGATCGGAACGTTGATCGAGAAGGGCCTGACGACGCCGCAGGCCTATCCGTTGTCGCTGAACGCACTGACGACCGGCTGCAATCAGCGCAACAACCGTGAGCCGATCACGAACTTCACCGACGAGCAGGTCGAGGAGATCGCGCAGCGCCTGCAGACGCGTGGGCTCGTCTCGGTCGTCCACCCGGCGACCGGACGCGTCTACCGCTACCGCCAGGAGTTCGGCCGCAACTACGAGATGCGGCGCGCCGAACTCGCGGTGCTCGGCGAACTCCTGCTGCGCGGTGCGCAGACCGAAGGCGAGCTGCGCCAGCGCGCGAGCCGCATGGAGAACATCGCGACGCTCGAGGATCTCCATCAGCTCTTGAACGGGCTGCGCGCGAAGACCCCGTCGTTCGTGGTCCGCATCACGCCGGAGGGAACGTCGCGCGGTGTGGTGTGGTCGCACGCGTGCTGCGAGCCCGCGGAGATCGACCAACTGAAAGAGCGCGAGCGCTCCGGAGTCGCGTTCGCCTCCGCGTCCCCATCGAGCGGATCGTCCGTCGCCGAGGTCGCCGCTCCGCGGGACGACTTGATCGCGCGGATCGAGGCCCTCGAGCGCCGCGTGGCTCGGCTCGAGGAACACGAAGGTCGCGGAGGTTCGAACGACGCATGACCCGAGGGCGGTTGCCGGCCGTCTTCATCGGGGTCGTCCTCGCCTGTTCGGGTTGCTCGCCGATCGAGCAGCTCGATCGACAGCCGTGGTTCGCCCTGCGCCGTGAGCGCGTCGTCTCGTTCGACGACGTGCCCGTGGGCGCGTTGCCCGAACGGTTCGTCGCGACCGAAACGAATCCCACCGGCGCGCCGTCGCGCTGGCAGGTCGAACGCGACGAAGCGCGCGATTCGAACGTCGTGAGTCACGTCGAAGCGAAGGCCGCGCCGAAGGCGTTCGCGCTGTTGCTGTCGACGACCGAGCACGGCCCCGACGTCGAGCTGTCCGTCCGGATGAAGGCGATCAGCGGCAAGACCGACAAGGGCGGCGGGCTCGTGTGGCGTGCGAAGGACGCCGGCAACTACTACCTCGCTCGCTGGAGCCTCATCGACAAGAACCTCCGGCTGTTCCGCGTCGTCGACGGCGCGCGAACGCTGCTCGCGAACGTCAACATCGACACCGATCCGAACGCGACGCACACGCTCAGCGCACGCTCGATCGGGACGTCGCACGAGGTGCTGCTCGACGGCGAGAAGCTGATCGTCCACGTCGACGCGACGTACCCGGGCTCGGGACGCATCGGATTGTGGACGCGGTCGGACGCGATCACGCAGTTCGACGATCTGCGCATCCGGGAACGGTGACACGGCCGATCGCCGAAGTCCGTCGAACGCGCCAGCGCCGGACTAGCGCCGAACTTCAATGGGGCGATTTCACGGTCACGTCGGCTCGTCGCGCACGTTGGTGCTGATCCGGCTGTCGACGCGCTTGATGGTGCTCCCGCAGAATCTCGAGCGCAGGTTCATCGATGAGGTGCGACAGCTCTGTGCCCGCCGCCAGGGCGGCGGGCCGCGCGTGGGGTAGATTCAGCGCCATGCCGCACCCCATCGTCAAAGTCATCGCGGACCAGGGCTGCCAGTCCTACCTCGTCGGCTGTCCCGAGACGCGGCGCGCGCTGCTCGTCGATCCCAAGGTCGGGCGGACGAAGACCATCCAGGACGCCGCCGCCAAGTTCGGTCTGACCATCGAGCGCGTCGTCGATACCCATACGCATGCCGACCACCTGTCCGCCGGCCAGGCCTTCGCGGCCGCCGGGCTCGACATCGTCATGAGCCGCCATACGTCCTGTCGCCGCAAGGTCTTGCGCGTTGGCGATGGGGACGGAGTCCAGGTCGGATCCCTGCGCTTCCAGGTCCTCGAAGTCCCGGGGCACACGCCGGATTCGATCGCGCTCTGGGGTCACGGCCTGGCGCTCGTGGGCGACACCCTGTTCGCCGGCAGTCTTGCGCGCTCCGACTTCCGCGGCGCGTCGGCGGCCCAACTATTCGACTCGGTCACGAGGCGGCTGCTGACCCTCCCCGACGAGACCGTCGTGTTCGCGGGCCACGACTATCGCGACGTCCTGTTCACGACGATCGGTCACGAGCGCCGGACGAACTCGGCGCTGCGGCATGCCGACGCCGCGGCCTACGCCCGCGCGATCGGAGACGTGCCGGGCGCCGGCAACTCGCCCGAAGTCGACCACATGCTCGCGCTGAACCAGTCCGTCGAGCCGCTTCCCGAACTGCCGTCGGCGGTCGTCGCGGCGTGTTGCGCCGCCGGCCCGGGGCCGACGACCCGTGCGTCGGCCGTCACCGAGTGCACGGTCGCCGAGCTGCGCGCGAGCGAACCCGCGCGGGCCGCAGCCGGGCGGTGGATCGACGTCCGTGACCCGTGGGAGTTCGCCGAGTGGCGGATCCCGGGAACCAAGAACCTGCCGCTCTCGGAGTTGGGCTTCCACCTCGCGGAGTTCACCTCGAGCGACGAACCGTTCGTGTTCTCGTGCCTCGGCGGGATCCGCTCGAAAACCGCGGCGAAGACGCTCGCGTACCTCGGTGTCGTCGACGGCCCGATCAGCCTCGTCGGCGGCATCAATGCTTGGCGCGACGCCGGGGCTCCGATCGAGCGGATTTGACTCGACCGCGCAGCCGCAACATCGCCCCCCGCGCGATCCAACTCTCTTTCGCGGCGAGGTTTGATCGCGCCGAGCCGCTGTCTACGATGCGGACGCCGATCCCGGCGTGCGCTCGAGCCTTCCTCCGGCTCCTCGCGTCGTCGGACAGACGACGCGGAGGTTTCACGGAAGCGAGCGCGCGGGGCAACGAGGATCTCGACCACATCGATGGCCAACGCGGAATCATCCAGGCCGGCTCTTCCGAACTTGCATGAGCGAGTTCGTGAGATCGCCGCCGTTCTTCTTTTCGGTGTCGCCGCGTTCGCGTTGCTGGCGTGCTCGTCGTTCCTCGAGCCGAACAGCCAGGCGCTCGGACGGTCGTTCTCGAACCTGTGCGGACCCGCGGGCATCACGGTCGCCAAGGCGGCGCTCTACGGGTTCGGATATGCCGCGTATCTCGGCATCTTCGTCGTGTTCGTCTGGGCGTTGGCGCTGTTCTCGCGCCGCCCCGTGTCGCTCGGCCCGTTCCGCCTGCTGTGGTTCTCGCTGTCGCTGCTGATCTGCGCGGCGCTGTTCTCGCACTTCCTCGGCAACGCGTCGATCTTCGGCAATCCGGTCTACGCGCTGCCCGGCGCCGGCGGACTCGTCGGCTTCCAGATCGCCGGCTTCATCGAGACGACGCTGATGTTCGGCTCGTGGGGCACCGGCCTCACGCTGCTGATCCTGTCGTTGATCACGCTGCAGCTCGCGACCGACTTCGTGCTGTATTCGGCCATCGTCGGCGCGATCCACTTCGTCGCCGAACGCCGCCACGCCGCGGCCGACCTGATCAAGAAGACCGGTCCGCTGTTCGCATCGCTGCTCGGCGAGCGCATCGGCCACGACGCCGACAAGGACGCGCTCGACGACGAGCCGCAACCGCGCCGCACGCGGCGCAAGCGCGTCGAGATCGGCGTGACCGACGACGAGGTCGAAGGCTTCGCCGCCGCGCGCGTGCCCGACGAGGACGAACGCGGTCGCCGCAAGAACAAGCGCGCCGAGCTGCAAGCAGCGCTGCAGGAGTCCGCGGACGACGACTCCGACGCGGCGTTCGACGACGAGGCCGCGGTGCTCGCCGGCCGCACGCCGACGAAGCCCGCTGCGAAGTCGAAGTCGTTGCCGCCCGCGCACGCGGAGTTCGATCTCGACGACGAAGTCGAGGTCGACACCGACGACGCTCCCGCGCCGGCGAAGCCGTCGAAGCAGGACCGGAAGTCGCTGGCGCTGTCGGCGGTGCAAGCCGCGGCGAACGGCGCGCCGCCGATGCTCGACGAGGACGACGAATCCGACATCGGCGACGGTCCCGACGACGACTCGATGCCGGAACTCCCGGGCACGAAGGACCCGAAAGACCCGAAAGAGAAGAAGACGCAGGCGAAGATCCACTACGAGCCGCCGAAGGGCCCGGCCGGTGGCGCTGCGAGCATGGACAAGGAACACGTCGTCTTCGTCGCGCCGCCGCAGAAGAAGGTCGCCTACGAGTTCCCGTCGAAGCAACTGCTCGAGAAGTCGACGCCGGTTCCCGCCGGCGAGTTCCAGGCGATGATCGAGCGCAACATCGAAGAGCTCGAGCACGCGCTCGCGTCGTACAAGATCGACGCCGAGGTCGAGGAGATCCAGAAGGGCCCGGTCATCACGATGTTCGAACTAAACGTCGCGGCCGGCACGCGCGTCGATCGCATCCGCGCGCTCGAAGACGATCTCGCGATCCGGCTGAAGGCGCCGTCGGTGCGCATCGTCGCGCCGATCCCCGGCAAGTCGACGATCGGCATCGAGGTCCCGAACAGCATTCGCGAGACCGTGCGCATGCGCGAGCTCGTCGAATCGCCGGAGTACAAGTCGGAGAAGTTCGCGATCCCGGTGTTCCTCGGCAAGGACGCGTCGGGCCGCGTGCTGATCGAAGACCTCGCGAAGATGCCGCACGCGCTGATCGCCGGCGCGACCGGCGCCGGCAAGTCGGTGTGCTTGAACTCGATCATCATGTCGGTGCTGTTCACGCGCTCGCCGGAACAGGTCCGCATGATCCTGATCGACCCGAAGATGGTCGAGCTCTCGACGTTCGAGAACATCCCGCACCTGATGTGCCCGGTCGTCCGCGACATGAACAAGGCCGCGCAGATCCTCGAGTGGGCCTGCACGAAGATGGACGAGCGCTACGAGATCCTGGCCGAGGTCGGGGCGCGCAACATCTTCGCGTACAACAAGATCCCCGAGGAACAGGTCCGCTCGAAGCTCGGCATCTCGCCGGACGATCAGGTCTTCGAAGCGCGCATGCCGTTCATTGTGATCGTCGTCGACGAGCTCGCCGACCTGATGATGGTCGGCACGAAGGACATCGAGACGCACATCACGCGTCTCGCGCAGAAGAGCCGCGCGGTCGGCATCCACGTGATCCTCGCGACGCAGCGTCCGTCGACCAACGTCATCACCGGCCTGATCAAGGCCAACATGCCGACGCGTATCTCGTTCCAGGTCGCGTCGAAGATCGACTCGCGCGTCGTGCTCGACCAGAACGGTGCGGAGAAGCTGCTCGGCTTCGGCGACATGCTCTACATGCCGCCGCGCTCGGCCGCGCTGATCCGCTCGCAGGGCACGTTCGTGACCGACGAAGAGATCACCGCGGTTGTGAACGCGGTGAAGACGAACTCGCCGCTGTACGCGCCCGAGCTGATGCAGAAGAAGGCGACGAGCACCGAGGATCCGCGCGAGATCGACGACCTCTACGAAGAGGCCGTCCAGTTCGTCCTCGAGTCACGCCGCGGTTCCGCGTCGTTGCTGCAGCGTCGGTTCTCGATCGGCTACACGCGCGCGTCGCGACTGATCGACCTGATGGCCAACGAAGGCATCCTCGGCGAGTACAAGAACGCGCAGGCGCGCGAAGTCGTGATGAACCTCGAGGAATACGACGAGATGCTCAAGGAGCGCTACGGCATGGGCAAGCCGCAGCGCAACGGAAGGTCCTCCGCCGACGGCGGAGAAATGGCTGCTGGGAGCTGACGACATGACCCCGACCCTGGCTTCATTGTTCATCGGTGAGTGGTTCGGCCCGGCGCCGACGATCATCGGCATCGTCCTGCTCGCCTTCTGGGCCTGGGCGAAGTGGTCGAACCGACCGGTCGAGCGTCTGAACTTCCGCTTCATGGGAGTGGTGCTGCTCGTCATCTCCTCGTCGCTGTGGCTCGGCTTCGAGAAGGGCGGAGCGAGCGCGACGGGTTACGGCGGCGACTTCGGCGCGTTCTTCGCCGGTCGCTTCGCCGACGGTTGGCTGGCGACGCTGGCGATGTTCCTCGTCGGTCTCGCCGCGCTGCTGTCGATCCCGCTGGCGACCGATTGGTTGTTCCTGCCGATGTTCCTGAAGTACCGGACGAAGCAGGGCCTGGCCGCGGCGCCGGTGCTCGGCAGCGTCGGTGGATACAAGATCGTCGGCGCGTACGCGCACGAAGGCAGCGCACCGCCCGCCGCTCCGGGATCGCCGAACCCGCCCGACGCCGAGGCGTCCGCCGACGCCGGCGAAGCGAACGCCACCGCCGTCGCGGAACCCGACGAGGTCGAGTCCGCCGCCGACGAACCGACCCGCGAGCCCGAGTCCGACACCGAGGTCGCCCCGCCGCCCGCAGCCGAATCCGACGCCGATCTGCCGTGGTACATGCGGCGCCGTCCGCGTGGTGCGGGTTCGAGCGCGCCGAGCAGCACGAGCGACGAACTCGCGTCGCGGCCGAGTACGACGCGCACGCGCGAACCGCGTGAAACTACGGCCGCGCGGTTCCAACTCGAACCCGAAGCGGAACCCGCGCCGGTCCCGGTCTACGAGTCGCGCCGTCGCTCGCGCTACTCGCGCCCGATCGAGGACGAGACCCCGCCGCCGGCGGAAGCCGAGACCCCCGCGACGCAACCGTCGGACACGACGATCGACGACGACGCGTCGTCGGTTCGCGCGTCCACGACTGCAGAACCCGAGACGTACGAAGAGACCGAAGCCGACGCCGTGCCGTCGATCGACGAGATCGCGCAGGCGCCGGTCGCGGAGCGCACGGAAGCTCCGGAGCTCGACAGCGCGCCGAAGTCGCTGGACGCCGCGCTCGACGACGCGTTCGCGTTCGCGGACGACGCGCCGCAGGCGGCCGACGACAAGCCTGCGGCGATGACGATCGAGGAAGCGGCCGCCGCTCCGGTCGAAACCGAAGCTCCGCGCGACGTCGCTCCGGTGGCCGAGGCGGTCGAATCGGAAGCAGACGCCGACGACTCCGCGGACGAGACCGAAGTCGAGTCCGACGTCGAGATCGCCGAACGCACGGTCGCGGACGCGAGCAGCGCCGACGACACCGCGGCGGACTCGGTCGCCGCCGTCGAGCCCGAACCGTCGAGAACGACCGTGGTCGAGCGCGAGCCCGCCGCGGTCGCCGCCGCGCTGAGCGACGACGACGTCGCGTTCGTCAAGGCCGGTGATCTCGTCGTCTCGCAGAGCAAGGCGTCGATCTCGTTCCTGCAGAAGCAGCTCGGGGTCGGCTACTTCCAGGCGGCCAAGCTGCTCGACCGGCTCGAGAAGGAAAAGATCATCGGGCCGTACACCGGCGGCGTGAACCGCGACGTCCTGATCGACCTCGTGGAATGGCAGGCGAAGAAGGCGTCCCTGGGCGCCTGATCTACTAGGTTCGCGAAT
>JAEUIB010000102.1 GCA_016795255.1 Planctomycetota bacterium | reverse complement strand
CGCGTCGCCGGACCGACGTTGAAGCAGCGCGCGCGCGTCGCGGTCGTCGGGCTGAACTCCGCACTCCGCCGGGCGACGCCGTACGTGATCGTCGTGTGGCTGCTCGGCGTTCTGCTCGTCGGGCGGCGCCACCTGCTGCGGCTGATCCGCACCGCTCGTCTGGTCAAGGACGCGACGCCCGTCACCGATGCGGCGACGCTCGAACAATGGCGCTTGGCCCACGGCGGCCACGCGCTGGCCGGGCGCATCCGCCTGCGTCGCAGCGAGGCCGTCGACGCGCCGGCGTGCTGGGGCGTGACGAGCCCCGTGATCCTGCTGCCGTCCGCGGAACGCGCGGCCGCGGACGGACTCGTGTTCGCGTTGCGCCACGAACTGGTGCATCTCGAACGCCGCGACCCGCTGGCCGCACTCGCGCAGGCCGCGCTGAAGACCGTCTACTGGTTCCATCCGGTCGCGTGGTGGCTGTCGGCGCAGATCGACCGCACGCGCGAACTCGCCTGCGACCAACTCGTCGCCGCGAATGCGTCGCAGCGCAAGCGCTATGCGCTCGCGCTGCTCGACCACGCGCGCGCCGCGCTGCCGGCCGTCGCCGGAGCGCCCGCCGTCCCCCGTTCACCGACGCTGCTGCACTGGGCACCCACGCTTCCGCAATTGCGAAGGAGAATCGACATGCTGTTGAACAAGAACACTCCCCTCACGATGCGTCGACGGCTCGTGGTGCTCGGCGGCGCGGCGACGGCCGTTCTGCTGCTGCTGATCGGGCAGGGCACGGTCGCCGCGACGATGCTGTCCGACGCGCCGCTGTCCGAACGCATCGTCGCGTTCTGCCCGCCGAAGACCACGCCGTCGCTCGACACTCGGCCGATCGACACGGCGCCCGCCGCGCCGAAGCCGGCGCGCAAGGCGCACAAGGCGAAGCGCCCGCAGTCGGGCCCCGCCGCGCCGAACTCGGTCGGACCCAGCGTCACCGTCGGTCCGTCGGATCCGTTCCAGCGCTACACGGGGAGCGTCCTGCCGGCGAACGACGAGGTGTTCTTCGGCACGCCCCGCGCCGACACCACCGACCCGCTCCGCGACGCGCTGATCGAGGTCCTGACGGAGACGTCGGACCAGGACGCGCGCGTCACGGCCGCGCGAGCTCTCGGCACGCAACTCCACGACCCCGCAGTGCGCCGCGCGTTCGCGCGAGTGCTGCGCGACGAGTGGGAAGGCAGCGAAGTGCGCGAAGCCGTCGGCGATGCGCTGCTGCAGTCGTCGCAGTTCACGCCGGAAGCGCAGGAGATCATCGCCGCGCTGCTGAAGCGCGACGGCGACGCACCCGATCTCGCCCCGCCGGTCGACACGATGGAGCTGGAGGCCGGCATCGATTCGATCGAGATCGACACCGCCGAACTCGACGAGCTCCGCGCCCACCTCGGCGAGGAGTTCGCGGACGTGATCATGCTCGACGAGGACATGCTCGAAGACCTCCAGGAACTCGAGGCCGAGGTCGGCGACCTCGACAGCCTGTCGATCGAAATCGGCGACGCGATCGAAACGCTCGAGTGCGACGATTCCGGCGACGAGCCGTGCGAAGAGGAGGGCGAGGACGCCTGTGACTCGGAGGGCGAGGACGAGGAAGCCGACGATCGTCGCGAGGCGATCGTCGATCTGCTGCGCGACGTCCGTGAGCACCAGTCCCCGGAGTCGACCCAGCGACTGATGGACACGCTGCTCGCGAAGCGCGCGTCCGGCGACAACCAGGTCCGCGTGGTCGAGCTGCTGCGCGTGTTGTTCGCGCCGCAGCCCGCGCCGAATCCCGGGATGCCGATGATCGTCGACACGGTGCCGGCCGGCGAAGACACCTGAAATCGCCGTCACCTCGACGCCGCCGGAGGGGCTATCGTTGCCGCCCTTCCGGCGGCGTCGTTTCGTAGGGAGTCGTTCGTGGTCGACAACGCGCGCATCGAACGGGCGGTCCGGGAGATCCTGGCCGCGATCGGCGAGAACCCCGAACGCGACGGATTGAAAGAGACGCCCGCGCGCGTCGCCCGCATGTACGCCGAGGTCTTCCGCGGACTCCACGAAGACCCGTCGACGCACCTCACGAAGATGTTCGACGAGGATCACCACGAGATGGTGCTCGTGAAGGACATCCCGTTCGACTCGTTCTGCGAACACCACCTGATGCCGTTCACCGGCCGCGCGCACGTCGCGTACATCCCGAAGGGCAGGATCGTCGGCCTGTCGAAGCTCGCCCGCGTCGTCGAGTCGTTCGCTCGCCGACCGCAGGTGCAAGAGCGCCTGACCGCGCAGATCGCCGATCTGATGATGGAGAAGGTGAAGCCCGAAGGCGTGGCCGTCGTGATCGAGGCCACGCACACGTGCATGACCGCCCGCGGGGTCCGCAAGCCGGGCTCGTTGATGGTCACGTCGGCGCTGCGCGGCGTGTTCTACACGTGCGAAGGCACCCGCAACGAGGTGATGGCGTTGATGCTCGATCGCTCGCGCGATCGGTGACACCTTCACCCGACCGCAGTGCGTGGAGTAACGTGCCGCATTCGAAAGCGGTCCCTGCCCATGCTCGTCTCCAAGGCCTTCACGTTCGACGCCGCGCACCTGCTGCCGTACTACGACGGTGAGTGTCGGAACTTGCACGGCCACACCTATCGATTGGTCGTGACGATCGATGCGCCGGTGCAGAAGGACGGGCTCGCGATGGACTTCGCGATCCTGAAGCGGATCGTCAAGGAGAAGGTCGTCGACCGCCTCGACCACACGTACCTGAACGACCTGCTGCAGAACCCGTCGGCCGAGCACGTCGTCATCTGGATCGGGAACGACCTGAAGGACGCGGTGCCGGCGACGCTGCACCAAGTGGATCTGGCCGAGACGCCGTCCTCGTGGGTCGTGTATCGCGGGGAGTGACGGTCTCCACCGTGTGACCCGAGCGGGGAGGTCCGCAGGAGCGGCGGATGGCTCCTGGATTTTCTCGCGCGCGTCGGCTCTCATCCCGACACCTGCGCGGGAGGAAATCGATGCGTTCCACGACGTTCGCGTTCGGCTTGTTCGCACTCTCCTTCGGACTCGCGGGTACCGCGAGCCCAGGAGTCGTCGTCGTCGATGCGGCGCAGGGGCCCGGGTTCGAATTCGCCAGCTTGGGCCTGGCGATCGCTTCCGCCGCCGACGGCGACATCCTGCTCGTTCGCCAGGGCGTGTATGGCGGCCCCCTGCCGGTCACGATCAGCGGAAAGAGCCTCACGATCGTCGCCGACACCGCGGCGAACGTCGTGCTGACCCACCCGCTTCGCATCGTGAACCTCGGGCCGACGCAGTCGGTCGTGCTCCGCGGGCTGCGGATCGAAACGGCGACCGACATCACCGACGCGATCGATCTCATCGGCAATCTCGGTTCGGTCTGGATCGAGGACACCTCGATCACCGCGTCCGACGGCCGGGGAGCACTCTCCGTGTCCGATGCGGCGCACTGCGTCGTGGTGCGGTGTGCCGCGACCGGAGGCGTGGCGGCGTCGACCGGCAACTCGTTCGGGGGTCGGGGGTGCTTCGTCCAGAGCTTGGCGATGACCTCGCACTTGAGCGCGTTCGAGTCCCAGTTCGTCGGCGGCAAGGGACGCAACGGCATCATCCACACGCACGCGGGCACGGGTGGCGTCGGGGTCGTCGGCTCGATGGGGTCGGCCCTTCGATTCGACGACGTGACGATCACCGGGGGGCCCGGCGGGGACCAGACCTTCTCTGGAGTGATCCTCCCGCTGTATTCGGGCAACGGCGGATGGGGCATGGTGTTGAACCCTGCTCCGCAGGGGCCTACCGGTCCGGTCGCGCTGCGTGACACCACGCTGAACGGCGGCGCGCCGGGCGTAGCGTCGGCGCCGAACTCCGCGACGGGTGGGTTCGGCCTACCACTGAGCGATCCGCAGGGCTTGGTGACGAACCTGCCCGGATCCTCCGGTCACTACGAAGTCGAATCGCCCGGTCGCGCGGGCCAGAGCGTCCTGCTGACGCTCGCGGGTCAGGCGAACGACGTCGTCCTACTGTTCGGCGCACCTCGCACCGGCAACGCACCGATCGAGCCGTTCGGCAGCTCGGGACCGCTGGTGCTGTCGTTGCCGATGACGTACCTCGCGACGATCCCGCTCGGACCGAGCGGCGCTCTCGCCGCGCCGGTCGCCATCCCACAGCTCCCCGCGGGGATCGACGGCGTGACGCTCGTCACGCAGCCGATCTTCTTGACCGCGGGCGGACCACGTTGGGCGGGCGGCAGCGCGATCACGGTGCTCGCGGCGGGGTTCTGACGACCGGATCGGCGTGAGCCGGACTGCTATCCTCGCGCGTCCATGCATTCGACGCAGTCCGGCTACGTCCGCAGCAGCATCAACCTCGACGTGCAGAACGCGCGCCCCGGCGAATTCGCGCCGTTGCGCATCGGTCCTCTCGTCGTCGATCCGCCGGTCGTGCTCGCGCCGATGGCGGGCGTCACCAACTCCGCGTTCCGCAGGATCTGCCGCCGCTTCGGCGCCGGCCTCTACGTCAGCGAGATGATCACGGCGCGGGGCCTGCTCGAGAAGAACCGCAAGACGTGGACGCTCGCGAGCTTCGCGCCCGGTGAGTGGCCGCGCTCGATCCAGCTCTACGGCTCCGATCCCGATCGACTGCGCGAAGCCGCGCGCGTCCTCGCCGCCGAGGGACACGTCGACCACATCGACATGAACTTCGGCTGCCCCGTGCGCAAGGTCACCGCGGCCGGCGGCGGCTCGGCGATCCCGGCGCGTCCGAAGCTGATGGCGAAGCTCGTGCGCGCGCTCGTCGCGGGCGCGGGCCACGTGCCGGTCACGATCAAGTTCCGCAAGGGCATCGACGATCGCACGCTGACGTTCCTCCGCGCCGGGCGCATCGCGGTCGAAGAGGGATGCAGTGCGATCGGACTCCACGCACGCACCGCGGCGCAGTCGTACTCGGGCGACGCCGACTGGAACGCGATCGGCGAATTGAAGGCCGCCGTGCCGGAGATCCCGGTGCTCGGCAACGGCGACGTCTGGGAAGCCCACGACGCGCTGCGCATGATGCGCCAGACCGGCTGCGACGGCGTGATCATCGGGCGCGGCTGCCTCGGCCGTCCGTGGTTGTTCCGCGACCT
>JAEUIB010000055.1 GCA_016795255.1 Planctomycetota bacterium | reverse complement strand
GGTGGCCGATTGTCCGAACACGTCGTGACGATGACCGAACTGATGAAGGCGGCCGGCTACCGCACGCACGGCATCTGGAGCGGGCCGTACCTGCATCCGTACTTCGGGCTGCATCAGGGCTTCGACGTCTACGAGTCGGTGATGCGATTGGACGGAACGGCGGCGGGGGAACCGCCGGAAGGGAAGCTGTCGGCGCGTGACGTCGTCGGCCCGTTGCATCGGCAGTCGTACGAGGAGCGGACGAGCTCGGAGATCGTCGATGGGGCGGTCCGCGCGATCGACGCCGCCGAGGATCGGCCGTTCTTCCTGTTCCTGCACTTCTTCGACGTCCACTACGACTACGACCCGCCGGAGGAGTTCTGGCGACCGTTCGATCCCAAGTACACCGGCTCGTTCGACGCGTCGAACTGGATGAGCAATCCGCAGGTCCACGCGAAGATGCGCGAATCGGACCTGCGCCACGTCGTCGCGCTGTACGACGGCGAGATCGCGTACACGGATCATCACATCGGTCGCCTGCTCGAAGCGCTCGACGCGCGAGGGCTCGCGGAGAACACGGTGGTCGTCGTCACGTCCGACCACGGCGACGAGTTCTTCGAACACGGCCGCAAGGGGCATCGCAATTCGTTGTTCGACGAAGTGCTGCTCGTGCCGTGGATCGTCCGCTGGCCGGGCGTCGTGAAGAAGGCCGCGGTCATCGACGCGCAGGCGCGTCACGTCGACTTGATGCCGACCGTGCTCGAGTTCGTCGGGCTCGAAGCGCCGTATGCGCTCCAAGGCGACAGCTTCGCACCGGCGATGCGGGGACACGCGAGTCCGCCGTCGCTGCCGGCCGTCGCGCGTTTGATGCTGGCGTCCGCGGAGGTCGGGGAGTGGGACGCGCTGCGGCTCGATCGCACGAAGTACGTGCGGATGCGGAACGGGGCGAACGTGATGGAGCGCGTGTTCGACATCGAGAAGGACCCGCGCGAACAATCGCCGTTGGAAGGTGCGCTCGCCGAGCAGCACAAGGCGATGGCGCGACAGCGCCTCGACACGTTGCGCGACGCGGAGGCGAAGCTGCGCGACGTGCTGAACGCGGGCAGCCTGGCGCAGGACGGCGCGTTGCCGAAGGAAGTGGAAGCCGAATTGCGTCAGCTCGGTTACTTGAAGTGACCGAAGGCTGCGCGGGTCGTCAGCTCGGGTAGACGAACCGAACCGGCTTGTCGATGTCGGGGTGCAGGCTCTTGTGCACCGGACACGTCAGCGCAGCGGTCTCGAACAGCTTGCGCTCTTCCGCGCCGAAGTCGCGGTTCAACGTGATCGTGACCGGCAAGCGCCCGATGCGCCGGACCGGGTCGGTCACCATGTGTTTCTCGACGACGACTCGCGTACCCGACAAGTCGAGGCCGCGTCGCTCCGCGACGATGCCCATGATCGTCAGCATGCAGCTGCCGAGTGCGGTCGCGACCAGGTCGGTGGGGGAGAACGACTCGCCGCGCCCGTGGTTGTCCACCGGAGCGTCGGTGACGACGATCGTTTTCGAGGGCCCGTGCGTGGCCTGCGTGCGGAGGTGACCCTGATAGACGATGTCGATCTGGACCATCGGCGAACCTCTCGCTCGCGATTCGCGTCGCGTCCGGGCGCACCTCGCGGACGAGGCGCAACGGACGCGTCACGGGCCGCGTGTCAGGAGCGCTTCACCTTGTGCATCGTCACCTTGCGCAGCCGCGGGCTGTACTTCTTCAGCCCGCCGCCCGCCTTGAACTTCTCGGGCAGGCCGCCCGAGGTCTTCATCTGCGTGCGGTAATTGAGGTCGCCCGACTCCGTGCACTGGAGCCAGACGTACTCGCGCTTGCCCTTGGACTTCTTGGCCATGACGGCTCTCCGACACACGCGATCCTGACCCGGAACGCGAATCGGGCAGGCTACGGGACGCCGCTTGGGGCGTCAACGGGCCGCATCGCGTCCTTTGCGATCGAATCGACGCATCGTCGATCGTCGCAGCGCGCGACGCGTGTCCCCGAGTCGATCGACGTTCGACGATCGCAACGCGGCGCGCCGCGGCCAGGACGGGACTCGGTCGTTCCGAATTTCTCGGGTTGATCGGTGCGCCGGCATGTCGTAGATGAGAATCAGTCTCAGAATCACCGGGGCGCGCGAGGTCCACGACACGGTGTCGTGAAACACCTCCGGTGCGGCATAGCGGCGCATCGCCGACCAGGGCGATCGCCTTCGCATACGGTTGGTCCACCCCAGTGCTCCTTCTGCTCTCTCTCCCGAGGAGTTCACCCGTGACGATGCGTTCGTTGTTTTCACTCAGGTTGGCCGCATTGGTCGCGTCCGTGCTCGCGTTCCCGACGAACGTGCGCGCAGGCGGGACCGACGACGTGTCGAAGTCGTCGAGCTTGCTGATCCTCCCGGCGGGTCCGGGTGGGACGTCCGCCATCGACCTTCGCACGTCCGTTCCGTTCGCTCCCGCCGTGCTGTTGCTCGACGCGGGGTTGACGGTCGGCGATCCGGACGGCGCGGCCTGGTTGCCGTTCGTCCGCGTGCTCGGCCCGAACACCATCGTGTTGCCCGTGCCGACCGATGCGACCGGTCGGTTCCGCGCGCTCGCCCAAGTGCCGAACGTC
>JAEUIB010000043.1 GCA_016795255.1 Planctomycetota bacterium | reverse complement strand
TCGCCGCGGAAGAAGTACCCCTGCCAGTCGCCTTCGTTCTTCTCGACGTACTGGTCGAGACCGGTCAGCGCGGCGGAGAACAGCTCCTGCGCCTTCGCCGTGTCGCCGCCGGCGCGCGCGGCGAGGCCGTCGATGCGGCCGAGGACGGCGGAATAGAACGTGACGAGTCCGCGGACGTCGCCGGCGTCGGCGGCGTTCTCCGCCGCGAGCTTCGTCTGCAGTTGCGCGAGCAGCTTGCGGACTTCGTCGATGTTCTGTTCGCGGCCCGCGATCTGCAGCAGCGACGCCGTGTGCCGCATCGCGTCCTTCGTCGGCAGCGGCGAGTTCGCGAGCAGGTCCCGCGCCTTCTGGATCTGGTTCTGGTCGAGATAGAGCGGCAGCAGCGCGAGGTACGGCCCGAGGTCGTCGGGAGCCAGACGGATCTGGTCCTCGAACAGCTTCTGGATCTCCTCGCGCGAGCGCTCGTCGCGCGGCGACGCGATCTGCGAGATCTGCGCCTTCGTCAGTTCGATCATGTTGCGCAGGTAGCGCACCGATTCGCCGCCGCCGATCATCGCCTTCAGCAGGTCGAGTTGCGCGAGGCCGCCCTTGACGTCGCCGTTCTCGGCCGTCGCGATCGCGAGCTGGTGGTACGCGTAGAGGAACTCCGGCCAGATCCGGACCGACTCCTTGTAGTCCGCGATCGCCGCGTTGAGGTTGCGGTCCTTCTTCGGGCGCCCGCGTTCGTACTCCGCGCGCTGGAAGTAGCCGCGGGACGACTCGGGAGCCGTCTCCGGCATGTTCGAGTACAGCGTCGCGTTCGACGCGTAGAACGGGTTGCGATTGGCCGTGCGGACGCCGGCGACGATCACGAGCACGATGAACACGCCGCGGGCGGCCGCTCGCAGCGCTTCGTTGCGCGCGCCGAGCACGACGCCGATGCGGTCGAGCACGGCCGCGAGCGCGATGCAGATGCCGACCGACGGCAGGTAGAGCAGGCGCTCACCGAAGATCGTTCCGATCGGCACCGGGATGTTGGACACCGGTCCGAACGCGAACAGGAACGCGAGCAGGCCGAATCCGAGCACGGCCCAGCGCTTCAGCGCGACGATCCCGGCGACGGTCAGCAGCGCGCACACCAGGAACGACACGAGAGCGGCCGGTTCGGCGAGCGAGCGCGCGATCGGCAGTTGGTTGAACGAGTAGTCGGCCGACAGCGTCGCCGGCCAGAAGAACAGCATCAGCGCCTTCACGTACAGCATCGGCCCGGTCGCGAGCCGAGCGCCGAACGACTCCTTCACCAGTGGGTTGTCGAGGCGCGAGATGACGTGGGCATCGGGCGCGAGCGCGCCGGTCACCGACACGCGGATCGCGATGTTCGACGCGATCAGGGCCAGCATCGCGCCGAGCACCAGCAGGCGGACTCCGGCGCGCGGCGCGTCCTTGCCGCGCGCGAAATCGACGAGCAGCAGCAGCACGATCGTGATCGCGCCGCTCTCCTTCGTGAACAACGACGCCGCGAACGCGACGCACGAGACGACCAGCGCCGCGATGTTGGTCCGCGTCGCGGTGCATCCGCGCACGTACGCGTACAGCGACACCAGCGCGAAGAACGTCGCCTGCGTTTCACCGAGACCCGCCGCGTACGACACGGCCTCCGAGTGGATCGGATGCACGGCGAAGAGCAGCCCGGCGAGCCACGCGACCGAGCGCCGTCGCGACAGGTTCAGCGCGAGCAGCGCGACGAGCCACGTGCAGCCGATGTGGAACCCGAGGTTGACCATCGAGAACGGCAACGGGTCGTGCAGACCCTTGGCGACGCCGGTGTCGCGCGTGTCGGACATCATCCGCGCGACGCCGAGCGTGAACATCATCAGCGGTCGGTAGAGCGCCTGTCCCTCGACGCGCAGGATCTGCGGGCGCGCGCGGTTCGTCGCCTCCCAGAACTCCTCGCGGAACACTTGCGTGAGCTTCGCCAGCGCGGCGAAGGTGCCGTGCTCGCGGCGCTGTTCGTCCACTTGCTTGTAGGTGTCGTTCAGTTCGACCAGGAAGTAGCCGTCGTAGACCAGCTCCTGGTGCTTCGTGATGTTGGCGAAGCAGAGGATCGCCGCGATCGCGAGGACGACGAACAGCAGCGCACCTGCGCGCGGACGATCCGCGGTGGACATCATGGACTCCCGTCCGGCGGTGTGCCGGAAGCCGATCGTTTCGGGTGTTTCCGAGACGATTCTGAAGGACCTCGTGCGACCGGCATCACGGTCGACGGGAGGTGGCGACGACCTGCGTCAGCAGTGCGCGCGCACCGTCGACGTCCGGCGGCTTGGTCGGCCACGCGGCGACGAGGTCGGCGGCCAAGTTAACCATTTCCGTCAGGTCGTCCACCGTGGCTCCGCACGCCAGCGCGCCCTTCAAGTGCGAGTGGAGCTGCCGCGGCAGGTCGAGCGCCGTCAGCGCGCAGACCGACATCAGTTCCCGCGTGCGCGCGTCCAGACCGGGGCGGGACAGGACGCGCCCGTACGCGTCCTCGAGGACCGCGCGCTCGAACGCCGGCGCGAACGCGGCGAGCCGGGCACGGACGCGGTCGGCTTGCGCGCCGTAGATGCGCGCGAAGGCGCTCCAGCCGTCGTCGAGTCGGCTCGCATCGGTCGGCGCCCGTTCGGGTTCGGCGACCCGCGGCCACGATCGACCCGAGCGCAGGACGGCGTCCTCGACGACCGCGAACGCCTCGATCGCGCGCGGGAAGCCCGCGAACAGATGCGTCATCAGCGCGCCCTCGACCAGCGCCTCCGTCGGGACGCCGAGCTCGACGCACGCCACGACGATCTCGCGCTGCGCGTCGTGCCGCCCGGTGGCGGCCGCGGCGAGAGCGGCGCCGAGTCCCGCGGGCGCTCCGATGCGCGCATGGGCCGCGCGCACGCAGGCGCCCAGCGCGCCCACGGCGATCGGACCGGGATTCGGGTTCGGCGGTGCGGGATCCTTGGCGTCGGGCATGGATCGAAGCGGGAGGAGGTCTCGACGAAGCATGGCTCGCGCGAAAACCGTTCAGCGCGCGCTCGGCGCAGAGCGTAGCAGGCGTGCGTCGCGCCGCTCTCGCTGGCTCGACGCACTGTGAAGTTCGCAGGAAGTGTCCTTCTGGTCGCAAGTTACGGCCCCAATCGGCGGCCGCTCCGCCTGTCACCGACGAGGTCTGAGTCATGATCCACGTGTCGTCCCTGTTGTTCGGGCTCACCCTCCTCATGCCGCAAGGGGCCCCGCCGGCCCCCGCGACGGCGCAGCCGCAGAACCCGGCGCCGCAGAACCCCGGGGGGCCGCAGCTCGTCCCGCAGCAGCCGGGGCAGGTGCCTGCCAACGCTGGGCGCGGGATCGCGAGCGTGAAGGACTACCGCGGCGGCGCCGACGGTTGCCCGTACGTGCGCCGCGCCGAGGACGTCCGCGACCTCGACCTGTCGAAGGTCGACTTCGAGGCCCCGGTCATCGCGAAGGTCAACGGCCGCGACATCACGCGCGACCAGCTCCGCATGTGGGTCGCGTTCAACTCGGGGTACTTCGGCGTCCAGAACGAACTGACGCGCGTGCTGACGCAGCGCGCGGTCGAGGCGTCGCTGAAGGACCGTCCGCAGGACGCCGCGCAGTTCCTCGTCACCGACGAGGACGTCGCCGCGCGCCTGAAGTCCGAAGAGGACCAGGCGCGTGCGCAGGGCGAAGCCGGCTACAAGGGCTACGTCGAACAGATCGAGCGCTCGATGGGTTGGGAGCGCTATCGCGAGTTCGTGAAGACGCAGCTGCAGAGCGAGCGCTTGCTGCTGCCGCCGGTCTCGCCGCCGCTGAAGGACGGTGAAGTCGCCGATCCCAACGCCGAGATCGCGATGCTGCCGGCCGAGAGCGCCGCGCTGCTCGACGACCAGGCGCAATTGCGCGACTACCTCGTCGACTCGTACCTGAAGCGCCAGGAGCTGCCGCCGCTGTTCCGCGTGCAGTTCCTGAAGATGCTGCAAGACAAGATGGTCGATCGCGCGACCGTGAAGTACGCGATCGAGGATCAGCTCGGCCCCGGCGTCTTCATGCAGGTCGAGGGCGTCGACATCCCGGTCGATCGCATCCTCGACTTCGCGACGGCGGACCGTCAGCAGTGGGAGCGCTCGCTGCGCCTCGCGTTGCTGTACGCAGCGGTCGACGACGAACTCGCCAAGTCGAACATGATGATGACGCCGCAGACGTTCGCCGGCGCGTTCTCGAGCCACGAGGCCGAGTTCGCGAACACGCTGTTCCCGCTGAAGAACCTGATCCAGTTGCGCGGGTTCATCAACATGGCGGAGTACCGCCAGTACTACATGCGCCGACTCGGCTTCCAGAAGTACCTGCGCGAAGTGCTCTGCAAGGGCGATCCCGCGGCGTACGAAGCGGAGCTGCAGCGCCATCACGCGCAGTTCGGCCGGCTGTTCTACGAGAGCGGTCGCGTCAGCGTGGAGTTGATGTTCGCGTCCGTCGAAGAGTGCGAGAAGGCCGCTCCGGGCACCGACGGCTGGGCGTGCGCGCAGGAGCGCATCGTCTCCGCGTACGAGGCCCTGACCGCGAAGGAGGCGCCGATGTCGTTCGCCGACGCGCGCGCCAAGTTCTCGCACCCGATCGCGTCGATCCCGGACGGAGTGCTCGCGCAGAAGGTCCGCAACGAGATGCGCATGACGCTCGGTGAGACCGAATACAACATCTTCGTCGACGGCTACTCGCTGTCCGACGACGCGTACTACAACCGCGTCGAAGGCGAAGTGTTCGGCCCGGTCCGCATGCGCAACACGCCGTTGACCGGCCAGCGCGGCGGTCTCGGCTACCTGGTCGGCAAGGTCGGCGAGTTCCGGACGACGGCGAGCTTGAAGGACTTCGCGGCCCAGCGCCCGCTGGTCGAGAACGACTACGTCGATCTCCGCTACACGTACTTCGCGCACGAGTGCCTGAAGAACGCGGAGATCGATCTGACCGAGAAGAAGTGACGCGGCGGTCGCGGGGCCACGCGGTGAACGTCCGACTGATCCGCAGCGGCCCGCTGCACCCGTACCTCAACATGGCTCTCGACGAAGCGTCCGCGGCCTCGCCGCCGACGCTTCGTCTCTATCGGTTCCAGCCGTTCGGGTTGTCGCTCGGTTACTTCCAGGACGCCGCGGATTTCGACGATGCGTGGCTCGCGCGTCACGGGTTCGTCGCGGTGCGGCGCGTCACCGGCGGGGCGGCGATCGCGCACGCCGACGACGTGACGTTCTCGATCGTCGCGCCGCAGGACGCGCCGTGGTTCGCCGGCGACGTGAAAGCGTCGTACGCGCGCATCCACGCCGGCATCGCGCGCGGACTCGAGCGGCTCGGCGTCTCGACCGCGGCGCGCGCGGATCGCGAGGCCGCGTCCGACAGCCGCCGAGCGCACGAGCCGATCTGCTTCTACAAGGCGACGGGATTCGACCTCGTGGCCGGCGGTCGCAAGCTCGTCGGCTCCGCGCAGCGACGGACGCCCGGTCGCGTGCTGCACCACGGCTCGATCCCGATCGGCAAGAACGTCCTCGCGCCGGAAGCCGCGTGCTTGAGCGAACTGCTCGGCCGTACGCCCGAGCCCGTGGAAGTCGAAGACGCGCTGATCGCCGGCCTCGCCGAGGAACTCGGCTGGACGTTCGAACTCGCGGAGCCGAGCGACGAAGAGCGCGCGGCGGCCGACGAGCTCGTGCGCGTCAAGTACGGCACGACGGCGTGGAATCGCGACCGCATCGACGGGTCACGACGAGGCGCGGACGCGCGCTGATCGGGTGGGGGAGTCTCGCGATCCGACCGCGTCCGGCGAGGACCCGGCGCGTGTCGATCCGTGATCCGTCAATGCCCGTCGGCTTCGGTGACCTTCTGGTACGCGGCCGCGTCGAGCATGCCGGAGATCGCACCGCCGCGGACCTTCACCATCCAGCCGGCGTTGTACGGGTCGTTCGCGACGCGATCGAGCGCATCGACGAGTTCCGAGTTCACCTCGACCACTTCGCCTTCGACCGGCGACATGAGGTCGGAGACCGCCTTCACCGATTCGATCTCGCCGAAGCGTTCACCCTTCTTCAGGTGGTCGCCGACCGACGGCAGCTTGATGTAGACGAGGTCGGTCAGGTGCTTGACGGCGAAGTCGGTGATGCCGAGGACGACGAGGTCGCCTTCCTTCTTGGCCCATTCGTGCGTCTCGAGGTACTGGCGGTCGTTGGGAATCACGCGACACGATCTCCTTGCCGAAGCTTCACCGATCGATCGAGCGGGGGCGGCGATGGGGCGGCTCTTCGCGGGGATCCCGCTCAGCGAGCGCGCCGGTAGAACGGAAGGGGCACGATTTCAATGGCTTCGCGCGAGCCGCGCAAGTCCAGAGACAGGTGCTTCTTGCCGGCGGATGCCGTGCCGACGTACGCGGTCCCGATGTTCGTCTCGAGCGTCGGCGAGTAGGTCCCGCTGCGGACTTCCCCGATCGCGAGCTCACCGTCGAAAACGACGTAGCCGAAGCGCGGCACGCGCTTTCCGGCGAGCTTGAAGCCGACGAGCCGACGCGGCGTGCCGCGCGCGGCCAGGTCGCGGATCGCGCCGGCGCCGACGAAGTCCTTCTCCAGGTCGACCGCCCACATGAGGTCGGCTTCGAGCGGGGTCGTCGTGTCGTCGATCTCGTGACCGAACAGCGGCATCCCGGCTTCGAGGCGCAACGTGTCGCGGGCGCCGAGGCCGATCGGCCGCAGACCTTCCGGCGCGCCGACCTCGAGCAGCTTGCGCCAGACGTCGACGGCGCGCTCGGCCGGGAAGTAGAACTCGTAGCCGTCCTCGCCGGTGTAGCCGGTGCGCGACACCATGATGTCGGGCATGCCGCAGAACGTCGTCATCGTGAAGCCGTAGTACTTCACGGCGCCGGGATCACCGCCGCACAGCTTGCGCGCGACGTCGACCGACTTCGGCCCCTGCAGCGCGATCATCGCCAAACGATCCGACAGATCGTCGACGACGACGTTCGTGCCGGCGGCGTGCGTGCGCAGCCACGCGAGGTCGCGATTGCGATTGCCGGCGTTGATGCAGAGGAAGATCGAGTCGGCCTCGCGATAGACCAGCACGTCGTCGATCGTCGTGCCGTCCTCGCGGGTCAGCATCGCGTAGCGGATGACGCCGGTCTTCATGTTGCGCGTCTTGCAGGTCACGAGCCGATCGACCAGATCGGCGTATCCGTCGCCCGACAGCCGCACACGACCCATGTGGCACAGATCGAACAAGCCGACGGCGCGACGCACGTGGCGCGCTTCCTCGAGGATCGACGTGTAGTGGACCGGCATCGCCCAGCCCGAGAAGTTGACGATCTGCGCGCGCGCGTTCTCGTGCTCGGACGTCAGGGGTGTGCGTTGCGCGTTCATGCGTGAGGCTCCGTGGCGCCCGCGAATTCGCGGCCGCGAAGGGGCGACACGTTAGCAGCCCGCTTTGCGAAAGGCGCTTCGCGTTCGACGATCGAATGGCGAGCGCGCTCGACGCGGTGCGTCGAGTCGTCGCAGGGTGTGGTCTTCGGGATCGGTCAGTCGTCGAACAACGTCGACGCGCCGCGCCAATCGACGTTGCGGACGTCGTCGGCGGAGATCGGCGGGAGCGCGCGGAAGCGACGGCGCTCTTCGGCGCTGCTGAAGTCGTCGTGCGTCGGCAACGCGCTCGCGTACCCGACGTCGGTGTACCCGAGGTTCGAGCCGGCGGTGTCGGGCGCCAATTGCCGCCGGGGGCGGACGTAGCGCTGCGCCATTTCGATCAGCACGTCTTCGGGCAGGCCGTGCGACGCGAACCGCGCCGGATCGAGGAAGCGCGCACGCGCGAATTCCTCGCGCGCCCGTTCGAATCGCCCGACGCGCAGCCAGATCTTGCCGAGCAGCAGGTGCGCCTTGAACGACGAGCCGCCGTGAGCGACGCAATCGTGCAGCGCGTCCGCGGCCTTCAGCAGCTCACCGCGTTCGTAGAGCCACGACCCCGCGCGCAGCGCGAGGAACGCGCGAACGCGAGATTGCATGCGGCGCCAGAGATTGCGGAAGCGCGTCATGTCGAGACTCGGAACGGGAACCAGGTGGCGGCTTCGATGAGGTCGTGCGGAGCTCGCCCGCGACGGCGAGCGGATCGTAGCAGCCGATCGCCGAAGTCGGTCGGGTTTCGCAGGACCGCTTCGGCTCGGCGTCACGAGCGTCGCCGGTTCGAACTTCGACGCGCGGGCCCATCGCGCTGAATGCCGGATCGGTCGCTGGTCGCCTCGGCGAAGGGGGGCCTCGCCCGGTGTTTCGCCGGTGAGGACCGTCGATGGCCGGGGGCGAAGCCCGGTTCCGCGGTCGTTCGTTCGCGCCAGGGTGGGGGGTGATCGGCCGGGCACCGTCGAGCCGGGGCCGAATCGTCCACAAGATCGCCGTCCCGCCTTCCGATGCAGAGTCGGCGTTTCGTGCGCCGGGTGGCGCCACCCCAGTCCCTCTCCGTCCGCCCGGTGTTCCGAACGACAGGAAGAATCCATGCCCCTGCGGGGTGAACTCAACAGCGGCGATCTCGCCCACATCTTCCAGATGCTCCTTCTGCATGAGAAGGCCGGCACGCTGGAGATCGCGCACGACGGAGTGCTGCACGCGCTGCACTTCGCCGATGCCGGCATCCTCGTGCCGTTCGACCGCGCACACGTCGTCGAACGCGCGCTCGGCGCCCTGTGCCGTGCGAAGAAGGTCAACACGACCCAGATCGACAAGGCGCGATTCAACGCCCGGGCGCTGCAGAAGGATCTGCTCGAGACGCTCGAGCACATGGGGCTGATCACGCCGGCGGAGCGGCTGGCCGCGATGCGCTCGCAGCTCGAAGAGACGGTGTTCGAGCTGTTCTTCCTGCGCGACGCGACGTTCGAGTTCCGCGAGGGCGAGGTCCCCGGCGACGCCGGCGAGCTCGACTCCGCGTTCGCGTTGTCGCCGAACGGCCTGATCATGGAGGCCGCGCG
>JAEUIB010000038.1 GCA_016795255.1 Planctomycetota bacterium | reverse complement strand
CGAGCTCGATCCCGTCGGCACGCGTCGCGTTGACGGCGAGCCCGAGCGCGAGTCCGACCGCGCAGACCGCGAGCGCCTCGATCATCGTCGGCACGAATTCACGCATGGGATCGACGTCTCCGGACGGATGCACGACGCGGTCGAGGAACCGTCAAACGCTTTACAGCCGCTGCGAGGCGCGGCATCGTAACGGCCCCACGTCGAGTCGCCGCGAAGGCAGCGTCCATGACTCGCAGATTCGCAGGGATCGCCATCCTGGTGGCGTCGTCGCTCGCGTTCGCGCGCGTCGGCGACCGCCCGGCGGAGCTCGAACCGCAGTCCGACGCCGACCTGGCGCGCGAGACCGCCGTCGAGTCCGGCCTCGCGTGGCTCGCGGCGCATCAAGGCACGTCGGGCGCGTGGACCGGAGCGACGGGCCACAAGCAGCAGGACGACTACGTCCTGTTCGAGACCGAACGAGCCCAAGCCGAACGCGACACGGGCCACGTCGGCGTGACGTCGCTCGCGGGACTCGCGTTCCTCGCCAGCGGGCACGTTCCCGGCCGCGGCCCGTACGGCGCCGTCCTCGATCGCGCGCTCGACTTCGTGTTGTCGCGTCGCACCGAGTTCGGCTACGTGACGAACGGCGAAGAGCGCATGTACAGCCACGCGTTCGCCGCGCTGTTCCTCGCACAGGTCCGCGGCATGACGCGAACTCGCTCCGCCGAAGTCGACGACGCGTTGCGCGCCGCGGTGTCGTACTTGCAGGACTCGCAGAACCCGGCAGGGGGTTGGCGCTACGTCCCGTTCTCGAAGGAATGCGACCTGTCGGTCACGGTCTGTCAGGTGCAAGCGTTGCGCGCCGCGCGCGCCAGCGGGATCCACGTCGACCGCTCGTGCATCGACCGCGTGATCCAGTACATCCGCAACAGCCGGATCGACGGCGGCGAGTACGACGGCTGCTTCTACTACAAGATCACCGGCCGAGCGGCGTACTCGAAGACGTCGTTCGCGATCAACGCCGCCGCGGTCACCGCGCTGCATTCGGCCGGGGTCTACGACGCCCGCGAGTACGGCCCCGCGATCACGTTCCTCGAGACCGAGTACCCGTCGATCCAGCGCGACTACCCGACGCATTTCTACTTCTGGTACGGCAACTACTACGCGACGCAGGCGCTGCACATGGAGAGCGGGCCGCGCTTCGATCGCTGGTTCGCCCGCATCGATTCCGACCTGCGACGCCGGCAGCGCCAAGACGGCAGTTGGGAGAACGACGTCGGTCCCGGCGACGCGTTCGCGACCGCGGTCGCGTGCCTGATCCTGCGGATCCCCGACGAGATCCTGCCGATCTTCCAGACCTGATCGGCACGGCGAGATGGACGCGCGCCGCTGGTAGCATCCTCGGGCCGTTTCCAGGACCCCGAGGGCGTGTCGTGATCGCAGCCTGTTCGTCGTGCTCCGCGTCGTTCGACGTGTCGAAGAAGGCGCCCGGCGCCACGTTCCGTTGCCCCCGCTGCAAGACCGGCACGATCCAAGTGCCGGAAGCCGCGGCCGCCGCGGAACCGGAACTGGAACCCCTCGAAGAACTCCCGGCTGCGCAGCCGCCGACCCCCGCCGCCGCACCGCCCCGCGCCGCGCCGGCCCGCAGCGCCGCCGCATCGTCGCGCCCGTCGCGCCCGGCGCGCGGCGCGAGCGCCGGCAACAAGCCGAGCGGCGCCGCCACGTCACGCGCGGCCGGATCGCGCGCCGCGCGCAGCAGCGCCCCCGCGAGTGCCGGCCCGAACAAGGCCGTCCTCGCGATCGGCGGCGTCGCCGTGATCGGCATCGCGGCGTTCTTCGCGCTGCGCGGCGGCGATGCGCCGACCGAGCCGACGACCCCACCCGCAGTCACAGCGTCGTCGCCGAGCGGCTCCCCCGCGCCCGTCGGCGCGAGCGGGAGTTCCGTCGCGGATGCCGGCGGCGCCACCTCGGCGAAGCCGACCGGCGAGACGTTCGAACAGCGCCGCGCCAAACTGCCGGACGGCGATGCATCCGCACGCGCCGAGTTGGCGAAGTTCGCGGCCGCGAACGGCAAGCCCGCGGAGGCGAAGGAGCTGAACCGCGAAGCCCTGCTGCTCGACGCGAATCAAGCGGACGCCCGCGCCGCGCTCGGATTCACGAAGTACACGGGTCCCGCCGCGGCCTACCAGGGCCGTTGGCTGAACGCCGCCGACTTGGGCGTCGTCACCGCGCGCGAGAAGCTGCTGACCGGCACCGGCGAACTCGCGCAGGCGTCGACGTCCGCCGACGTCTTCACGCGCCAGGCCGAAGACTTGCGCAAGAGCCTGCAGAGTCAGTTCCCCGACGAGAAGTTCACGTACAGCTACGCCGACGGCGTGATGCCGCAGCCGTTCGTCGTGCTGATCGACAAGAACTGCGGCGACAAGTTCGAGGACTACCGCGCCGAGTACGCGGAGATGCTCGGCGCGTTGAAGGAAGCGTTCTTCGACCGCTATCGCGAGCAGTTCCAACTCGACGAGATCGAGACGCCGATCCCGGTCGTCATCTTCGACTCGGTGAAGACGTACAACTCGCATCGCACGGCGTTCACCGACGAGAAGTACCCGGATCCGAAGACCGGCGTGCTCGGCTTCTACCAGCCGTGGAACAAGCGGCTGATGCTGTGGCGCCAGAAAGAGCTGCGCGGCGTGTTGCTGCACGAAGGCGCTCACCTGCTGATCCACTACGCGTTCTCGAAGCGCGGCTTCGAGCCGAGCAACCAGTCGCCGTGGTTCCAAGAAGGGTTCGCCGAGTACTTCGGCGGCAACAAGGTCGTCAAGGAGAAGGACGAGAACGGCGTCGAGCGCAAGCGCTACGTGCTCGGGCAGATGCTGCGCGGACGCTACGCGGTGCTGCGCGCGATGATGGAAGCGAAGGTCGCGATGTCGCTGAAGGACCTCGTGCGCGTGAACCATCAGCAGTTCAACGACGCGAAGGACAGCACGGACGGCGCGGCGCAGGCCCTCGTCAACGACATCTACGGGCAGGGCTGGGCGTTCATCATGTTCCTGCACTACTTCGAGAACGGGAAGTACAAGA
>JAEUIB010000021.1 GCA_016795255.1 Planctomycetota bacterium | reverse complement strand
CACGTTCTCACGAGAGTCGTACAGCGGATCGCCACAGCTGCGGCGGGCTGCTGAGCGGCCGCGGCCAGAGCCCATTCACGACGTCCCTTGGCGACGGAGTGGTTTTCAAACGCGCGCGAGCTTGAACCCGAGGGAGAACTTCGGGTCGCGCTTCGCGCTCCGCCGTGGCGATTGAAGGCATCGGTAGATGACGGGGACGGAGGCGCGTCTGTCCCCGTCATGTCCAGGTGCGGGGACAGTCCCCAGCCCGCGCGGCTCGTTCCACCCCTTCGACCTTGCCTCCGGTGCCTCCGGGTCCCGCGCCGCCGTCACCGTTTTCCAGAGTCCCGTTCACGTTCTCGTTCACGTCCGCCGCTCCGTCTCCGCCCCATCTCCGCGTCCGTTCGAACGTCGGAACGACGGACCGACGTGTCAAAACGGGTTCGCCATCGGCTCCTTCGTCCGGATCGCGGGGCCCTTTGTTGTCGCGCGGGCTGCGTCGACTCCGCGGTAGCCACTCGCCTCGCGTTCGGGTTAAGCTCCGCGCGCCCCACTCGCCTCTCTCCCGTCCCTTCGCCTAGGGATCGTCCCCCTTCGGAGTTCCACCCGATGTCGGCCCCAGCCACACCGGTCGTGCGTGCGCTCGTGCTCGCGCTGACCTGTTCGCCGCTCGCTTCGGCTCAATTATTCACCGACGTCACCGCGACCTCGGGCGCCAGTACCGAGAAGGGCTACAGCGCCGCGCCGTGCGACTACGACAACGACGGTGACCTCGACTTCGCGCTGACGAGCTCTTCGAACAACGCGTTCAAGATGTATCGCAACCTCGGCAACGGGACGATCCAGTTCACGAACGCGACGTCGGCCTCGGGGTTCTCGACGAGCCTCGGCAGCGGGCGCACCGTGACGTTCGCCGACTACGACAACGACGGCGACCCCGACCTGTTCATGGGCCGCGAGATCGGCTTCTCCGGCAGCAACAACCGGCTGTACCAGAACAACGGATCCGGCGTGTACGCGGAGGTCACGGCCGCTGCCGGTCTGACCGCGATGAACACCGACCCGCGCGGCTCCGTGTGGTTCGACTACGACCACGACGGCGACCTCGATCTCTACCTCGCGAACGCGCGCGACTTCAACGGCACCCGCGACGCGATGTGGAGCAACAACGGCAACGGGACGTTCACCGACGTGACGAACGCCGCCGGCTTGCCGACGACCAACGATCCTTCGTTCGGCAGCTCGACGGCGGACTTCGACGGCGACGGTGACCTCGACCTCTACGTCGAGACCGGACAGATCGGCACCAGCGGCTCGACGCCTTGGCCGAACAAGCTGCTGCGCAGCAACCTGATCGAGACCGGTTCGCCGACGTTCACCGACGTCGCGCCGGCGCTCGGCGTCGACCGCAAGGGCGAGGGCTACGCGACCTTCTGGTTCGACTACGACAACGACCACGACTTCGACCTCTATCACGCCGTGTTCACGAACGGACTCGACGTATTCGGCGAAGCGAACGCGCTGTTCCGCAACAACGGCAACGCGACGTTCACCGACATCGCGGTCTCGGCCGGAGTGCAGCACCCGCTCGAGGACAACGGCGCCCAGCAGTTCGACTTCGACTACGACGGGCTCGAGGACTTCTACGTCTCGTCGTTCTCGGCGAACAACCCGCTGTACCGCAACAACGGCAACCAGACGTTCTCGGTGCCGGCGAACGCGGGCACTCCGGGCAACAGCGGCGGATCGAACATCCTGCCCGGCGACTTCGACGCGGACGGCGACGTCGACCTGATGTACATCTCGTTCTCGGCGAACAAGGCGTACCGGAACAACGGCGTCGGCCTCGGCCACTTCCTGAAGATCAACCTGGTCGGCACGCAGTCGAACCGCGAAGCGGTCGGCGCGGTGCTGCGCGTCGTCACGTCGGACGGCGTGTCGCGCCGGTTCCAGCGCTCGATCGGATCGGGCTACGGCTCGATGGTGCCGAAGACGTTCGCGGTCGGACTCGGGTCGAACACCGTCGCCGAGACCGTCGAAGTCGTGTGGCCGAAGTCACGAATCGTCCAGGTCCTGACGAACGTGGCCGCCGATCAGACGATCACGATCACCGAGACCGGGACGCCGACGGCGATCCTGTCGATCGCGTCGAACCACTCGGTGGGCAATCCACTGACGTTCAACCTCCGCGGGACGCCGAACGCGTCGGCGACGATCCTGATGTCGCTCGGCGACGGTCCGGTCACGCTGTTCCCGTACGGCACGCTGCTGCAAGAGCCGACGTTCTTCCTGTTCCTGCTGAACGGCACGTCGGGCTTCGGCCCGTTCCTCGACGCGGCCGGCAAGCTGTCGATCCCGACCGCACTGCCGAACGACCCGTTCCTCGTCGGTTTGAAGATCGCGTTCCAGAGCGCGGAGACCGTCGCCGGCACGACCACGCTCGGCAACGGCGTGCCGTTCGACATCCGCCCGTGATCGGCGGAGTCCGCGATTGATCGCCGCCATCGCGCTCGTCGTCGCCGCGCTCGCGGTCGTCCAGGACGACGGCCGCGCGGCGAC
>JAEUIB010000848.1 GCA_016795255.1 Planctomycetota bacterium | reverse complement strand
ACCGTGGGTGCGGTGCACCACGGTGCTGGTTGGCGTTGGCGAGTGCCTCTCACTCGTTGGATTGCCGTCGGCTTCGCCTGGGCCCTGCTTTCGTGCATCGGAGCCGCCGCGACCTTCAGGTCGCGTCGGACCGTGGGTGCGGTGCACCACGGTGCTGGTTGGCGTTGGCTGGACCTCAGGACGGGACCCTGGCGCTCGCTTCGGTCAAAGTTGTGCCGAGCCCTCGGCGCCTCGCGAGGCTCGCGGGGATTCGAAGGTCGTCGACTTGAGTTCCGATCGACTCAGCAACGCCGCGACAGTCTCGTCGAGGACCTGCGGGAAGTCGTCGTAGAACTCGCCGACCGCTTGCATCGTGCGCGGCACGAGCAGCGCGACGACCTCGTCGGCGTACGCGAACAGCAAGCGATGGGCTTCGATCGACGCGATCGGCACCGCTGCGACGAGGCGTGCCGGCTTGCGGCGCGCGATGCAGCGCAACGCCGCGACCAACGTGGAGCCCGTCGCCGCGCCGTCGTCGACGACGATGACGACGCGCGAGCGCGGATCGATGCCCGGTCCTCGGCGCATGCGAGCAGCCCGCGCTCTCAGACGGATGAGTTCCGCCTCGCCCGCGGCGCGTACGTCCTCGGGGTGGAAGCCGAACTCCTGTGCCCGGTCGTCGACGATGATCTCGCCGTCGGACGACACGGCGCCCAGCGCGAGTTCCGGATTGCCCGGTGCACCGATCTTGTGCGCGAACACGAGGTCGAGGTCGCCGCGTAACTGCCGCGCGATCTCGGCGCCGAGAGGCACTCCACCTCGTGGGATCGCCAGCACCAACGGTCGCGTGCTGCGCAGATGTTCGAGACTCGCGGCCAGGTGCTTGGCGGCGTCGACGCGATCACGGAAGCGCATGATCGAGCTCCGGCGGGAGAGCCTGGGAGCGGGTGACGACCAGCATGCCAACCGGGCTCACGCTTGCCAGAGGCCGCGCGGCGGTGGTGGGCTCGGGAGCGGGTGGGGAAGTGTGAGCGCTGCGCGCCTGGAACGTGCCGGAGGCCGGGAAGATCTCGGGGGCAGCCCCCGAGATCTTCTCGGCCGAACTCACAAGGTGTCCGAGGCGGCGCAAGCCGCCGTATTCACGGACGTACGGCGGCAGGCCGTCGCGAATCGTCCTTGCCTGTTCAACGGGGCGGCGAGGGCCGCAGCGGAACGACACCGGTACGCGACGATTCGCGAATCCAGTCGATCAGACGCTGCCGGAGCCGTGCGTCATCGGATCGCCGAAGCGCGCCGCGACCTTCGGGAACAACCAGCGGCCCCAGAAGCGCTGCAGCACGCCGTCCGGCAGCTTCTTGCCGAGCCAGCGCATCGGCTTCGAGATCAGCATGCGCATCAGCCAATCCGGCGCGATGCCGCGGGCTCGGTGGCGCAGCAGGAACACGTACGTGAGGAACGAGTGCTTCACGTCGCGCAGCGAGTTGAACACGTTGAGATACGTGTCTTTCTCGCCGGTGATCACGCCGTCCTTGACCGCCTTGTCGTAGATCTCGGTGCCCGGGTAGTAGGTCAACGTGAAGATGTTCGTGCGCAGGAACTTCGGCAGCTCGAGCGTGTTCTTGATCGTCTCGAGCTGGTCGTCCTCGGTCTCGTACGGGTTGTCGATGATGAAGTCGGCGGTGACGCGGACGCCCTTCGGGATCGCGAACGTCTCGAGGATGCGCAGGTGCTCTTGCACCTTCCGCATCGGCAGGAAGCGCTTGTAGATCTCGCGGTTCAAGCGGTCCGAGCCGCTCTGGATGCCGATCTGCACCGTCGCCATGCCGCAGTCGATCAGCAGCTCGAGCTTCTCCTGGCTGATCGACGCCGGGATCGCCGAGCAACCCCACGTCAGGCCGACTTCCGCCTTGTAGCGCTTCGCGAAGTACTCGAGGTCCGGCAGCTTGCGCGCGAAGAAGTCGTCGTCGCTGAACGAGACGTGCTTCAGGAACGGGTAGCGCTGCGTGCGCTGCTTGATCTCGTCGAGCACGCTGTCGACCGAGCGGTAACGCAGCTTGCGCGGGCGGTCGACGCCGTTGTTGTACGTGTTGACGAAGTAGTTGTTGTAGCAGTACGTGCAGACGAACGGGCAGCCGCGCGTCGCGAGCACGAAGTACGCCGGCTCGTCGAAGTAGTACACGGTGTGGTACTTGCGCATCAGCTCCTCCGTCAGCGGGAGGATCTTGCGCCCTTCGTCGAGGATCCAGCAGTCGGCGATCTCGTAGTCCGGGTACGGATGGACGTCGAGGTTCATCTGCAGACCGCGCAGCGGGTTGTTCACCAGCTTGCCGTCGACCATGAACGAGAAGTTCTGGACGTCGTGGTACGGCTCGCCGCGCTCCATCTTGTTGATGAGCTCGACGATCGCTTCCTCGCACTCGCCGCGCGCGGCGATGTCGCAGTACTGCAGCGAGTGCTTCGTCCGCGCGGTCGCGTGGATGCCACCCCACATGATCTTCTTGTCGGGGAAGCGCGCGCGCAGGTAGCGCGTGACGTCGATCGCGCGGTCCTCGTAGCACGAGTACAGCGACACCGCGAACAGGTCGTGCGTGCCGAGCAGCGCTTCGAGGTCGGGAGTGATCTCGATCTGCGCCGTGCCGTAGAACGGCAGGAAGAACTGGCTGACGTGGTGGCCGGCTTGCTTGAGGCACGCGGCGATGAGGCGCGAGCCTTCACCGGAGAGCTCGTCGCAGAAATTGAAGAGCGCGATCCTCATCGTGCCCGCACGCCTCCGTGGCCAGAAGACGCCCACCCGGATGGCTCACGGACGGGCAAGAACGACACGTCACACCGCCGTGGCGCCTTGGCTCGTGGCTGCGAGCGCTGCGGGGGCGACGTAGGCCTCCAGGGATAGCATTCGATCTCGTTCCTGGCGCGAACTTTCTGGCGCGAGCGGCATCTCTGCGAAGGCGCGCCCGCGGCTGGTCGACGAGCGATGGGATGGGTTTTCTCGTCCGCCGCGCGATCGGGCGGGCGACGCGACCGCAGAAGGGCGTCGGGCATGGCGTAAATAGGTCCGAATTCGCGGTTTCCGGCGACTTGGGCCGCGGGCTATCATTCGGCACCCTTGCGAGGTCGGGCTCTTTCCCATGAAGCAGCGCCGTCTCGTCGTCGCGCTCGCCGTCGGTGCATTCCTCGCTCTCTGCTGGATCCCCACCGGACTGCTGCTGGCGTCCGGGTTCGTGAAGGACGGCGGCCCGACGCTCGCCCACCTGAAGGCGATGGTCATCGACCCGGTCACGGGTGCGTACGACCCGCGCGTCCTCGGCCTGCTGCGCAACACCCTGATCATCGGGCTCGGAGCGGCCTCGGCGTCGACCGTGCTCGCGCTGCCCGCCGCGTGGCTGCTCGCGCGGAC
>JAEUIB010000832.1 GCA_016795255.1 Planctomycetota bacterium | reverse complement strand
GGGTCGCTCTCCCTCATGCAGATGCTGCCGCTCGGCTGGATCGTGTTGGGATCCCGCATCGCGCGGTTCGGCGACCTCGACGGGGACGGCTTCCCCGAGCTGGCGAGCGTGGATCCCTTCGTCGACGACACGATTCAATTCCACGCGAACGTGGCGGGCACTCTGGTCCCGACGGGATCGAGCGTGGTCGCGACGTACTACTTCGTACGGGACGTGCAACTCGGTGACCTGGATGGCGACGGCCTGGCCGATCTCGTCCATTCGCAGCTCGTCGCCGGGTTGCCCAACCTATTCGCGGAGTTGTGGAGTCGTCGGTCGCTGGGCGCGGGAGCGTTCGCCGCTCCTGTCGTTTCGCCGCCGATGTTCGGGTTCGGAGCGTTCGAGCTCGCGGACCTCGACGGCGACGCACGCCCCGAAGTGATGACGTTGCCCTACTCGTCGACCCGCGTCGCGCGCTCCGTGGGGTTCGGACAGTTCGAGCCGCCCTCGCCGACGTTCCTCGCGTACGCCAACGGGAAGGTGGCGGACTTGGATGGCGACGGCCGGCCCGAACTCGTCGCCGGGGGCTCGAAGCGACTGACGGTGCTGCGCATCGAATGCGTCGGCAGCGCCGGTCGCTTCGGCCACGCGTGCGCGGGGGCGGGCGGATTCGCTCCGTCGCTGACGCTGGAAGGGTGCGTCCGGCCCGGAGCCGCGGTGACGATCGGCGTTCGCAATGCTCCGGGCGGTTCGATCGCGTTGCTGATCGCCGGGACGGGTGCGGCGCCCAGTCTGTCGGGCAACTCGTGCCTGCTCCAAGTCGCGGCGTCGGCCGGCGTCGTGCTCGCGCTTCCGCTGGCCGGCACGGGTCCGGGCAATGGGCAAGGGACGATCGCGGCGCACGTGCCGTCGACGATCGCGCACGCGTCGCACGTGATGCTGCAGGCCGTCGTCGCCGACGCGTCGCTGGCGAACGGTTTCTCGGTGACGCAAGGCCTCGACGTCTACGTCGAGTGACGAGGCCTCGCCGACCGCGCGTCAGCGCAATTCTCGGATCCGCAAATTGCGCCAGCGCACGCGCAGCGGCGCTTCGCGGTCGCCGACGCCGTGGACTTGGCACGCGATGAAACCTTGCGCCGTCATCGCATCGTGGTGATCCGCGGCGGGCACGCCGTTCAACCACGAGCGGATGTGATCGCCGTCGCAGACGATGCGGAACTCGTTCCACGCGCCCTGCTTGAACGCCGCGCGCGCTTCCGGGTTGTTCTCGAGCGAACACAACCAGCCGCGCCGCGCTTCGTCGTACAGGCCGCCGGTCCACGCGCGATCGCTCGGATCGATCTCGATCTGGTAGCCGTGGACGCGGCCGTCCTGATACGTCGGCACGCTCTGCGAGCGGATCTGGATGCCCGAATTCGCTTCGGCATCGATCCGGAACTCGAGGCGCAGTTCGAAGTCGCTGAACTCGCGCTCCGTGCACAGGAAGCTGTTGTCGGTGTTCGGTCGCGTCTCACCGACGATCGTGCCGTCTTCGACGAAGTACGCGGCCTTGCCCCCGCGCTGGACGAACCCGTCCAACGTCTCGCCGTCGAACAACGGCTCGAAGCCGTCGTCGCGCGGAACGATCCACGCGCAGCCGACGAACGCGAATGTCAGCGCGATCGTGATTCCCCATCTCATCGCACGTCCTCCAATTCTTCCGGAGTCCAAGGTCGGTCGCGGTCGCGCGTCTTCGCGCGCTCGCGTGTGACGTCCGCCGGATCGACCGGATCCGCGCGGTTGCCGAACGAGCGACGGACGTACGTCAGCACCGCCGCGATCTCCCGATCCTCGGTCAGTGGCACCGGCGGCATCGTCCCCGCGTACTCGGCTTCGCCGAACGCGTAACGCCCTTCGAGTCCATGCAGCACGATCCGCACCAGCGCCGCCGGCGGACCGGCGACGCGCGCGGATCCGGCAAGTGGTGGCGCGAGTCCCGGGCTGCCGCGGCCGTCGCCTTGGTGGCACGCGTGACAGCTCGAGTAGATGCGCTCACCGCGCTCGAACAGCTTGCGCTCGTCGGCCGTCAGTTCGCGGGGCGGTGGTTTGCGGACGACCGGCGGGCGACCCGGCCAATCGCACTGCATCAGCGCTTGTGCGTAGCGAACGCGCTGCGTCGCCGCTCGCTCGAACGTCGTCGGCCGACTCGGCAGCCCGAACGTTCGCGGATGCTCGTCGTCGAGTCCCATCGCGCTCGCGATGCGGTCGAACACGAGCGCGGCGCGCGCGTCGTAGGCCAACGCGAGTTCGCCGCACCATTCGAGCGTCGCGAAGCGCTGGAGGTCCGGACGGAGCAGTGCCGCGCTCACGAGGTCGCGGGCGATCGCTGCTTCGCCCGCGTTGCTCGGCCACGAAGGATCGTCGAAGCAACGCTTCAGGAACGCGATCTCGCGGTCCTTCGATCCCGACAGCACGGCGCCGCGCACGATCGCGTCGTCGCCGAACTCACGGAGCGCGGACCTGAAACCGTCGAACGACGTTGCGCCGTCCATCGCTCCCCAGGCGAGCAGAGCTGCGATTCGCTCGTCGCGATCCGGGCTGCGCAGGAACGGAGCGATCCGCGCGCGCAACGCTTCGTCTTCGTCGAGCCAACGCTCCGCGTACGCGAATGCGGCGCGGCGCACCGGGGCCCACGGGTCGTCGAGGGCGCCGCGCACGTCCGACGTCGCGAGTCGATCGAGGCGGCCGAGCACATGCAGCGCCGCGAGGCGCGCCGTCGCGACCGGACTCGCTTCGAGCACGAAGCGCAGCGCGTCGTCGACCGGCGCGCGGCGCTCGACCAGCAGTCGAGCCGCGGTGTCGCGCCACCACCCGTCGACGTCTTCGAGCGTCCGCACCAGTTCGAGATCGCTGGCGCGAGACAACCGCGGCCGAGCGCGAGGCGCAGAGTCCTGCGTCGCGCGTCCGCTCTGCCCGATCCGCCCCGTTCGTTCGCCTCGCTCGATCCGCTCGATCCGCTCGATCCGAAAGATGCGTCCGCGCTCGAGCGGTGCTTCGAGTCCGAGCGCCAGCGTCTGATCGCGGAGGTACGGCGTGATGAAGTTCGCGTGCTGCAGCACACCGCGACCGAAGTCGACGACGTAGAGCGCCGCGTCCGGGCCGAACAGCAGACTCGCCGGGCGGAAGCGCGGATCGGTCGACGTCAGGAACTCGCCGCTCGTGCGCGGGTCGACGGCGCGCGGGCCGCGCTCCGTCGAATCGAGCCGTAGTTGCTTCACGAGGCCGCCGGCGGGTTCGCAGACGAACACCGAGCCGGGTTGCTCCAGCGCGAACGAGTTCGTGCGGTCGACGACGGGCGAGCACGCGGCGGTCATCTGCTCGAGCTTGCCGTCCTTGCCGAGTACGCCGGCTTGGTACCCGCGGTTCACGGCGGGGTTCGCGAATGCCGGTCGCACGGCGTTGCTGGTCGCGATCGAGACGCCGAGCCCGGGGATCGAGCCCACGCGATCGTTGCGCTGTCCGTAGCGCTTCGGCACGAGATCGGCGAGCAGCGCGGTCGAGTTCGGCGTCGTGTAGAGCCGACCTTCGTCGTCCTGCGCCAACCCCCATTGCCCGATCGACGGCACGGCGATCTCGCGGACGCGCTCTCCGTCGAACGTGAACTCGCGCCGCGATTGCGCGAGATGGATCACGCCGTCGATGCCCCACGTCAGTGCGTTCGGCGCGTGCTCGGGGTTGTCGAGTCCATCGAATCCGCTGGCGACGACGCGAACCTCGTCGGCTTCGCCATCGCCGTCGACGTCTTTCGCGAACAGCAGATCGGGAGGAGCCAACACGAGCGCGCCGTCGAAGCAAGGCAACACCGAGCGCGGCAGCACGAGGCCATCGAGGAACGTCGTCGAGTGATCGAACACTCCGTCGGCGTCGGGATCGACCAGCCGAACGACGCGTCCTTCAGGCGCAAGCTCGTCGTGTCCCCAGACGTCTTTCATGTACGCGCGCATC
>JAEUIB010000810.1 GCA_016795255.1 Planctomycetota bacterium | reverse complement strand
GAACAACGCCAACGCTGCCCGGAACTTCGACTACGACTGGCAAGGCGGCCTGGCGACTTCGGGTGGCGCGGCCAGCAACACCGTGTTCTGGGGTACGGACTCGTGCGGCGGCGGAACGCTCGCCTACACGGTCACGCCGATCTCGGACGGCTGGTACATCCTGATGTGCGAGAACTGGACGTGGGCGGACGGCCCGGGCTCGGTCGGCGGTAGCCAGATCGACATCCAGGGCGTCGCGGCGCACGAGCTCGGTCACGCGCTCGGCCTCGGCCACTCCGCGGTCAACTGCGGCGGTTCGTGCGCCTCGCAGACCACGATGTGCCCGGCGATCTGCGGAACCGGTACCGAGCAGCGCACGATCGGTTCGGACGACCAGGCCGGCCTGCAGTCGATCTACGGCGCGATCGCCGGCAACAAGCCGACGATCACCGCGATCAGCGGCACGAAGCAGCTCGGTTCGGTGTTGACGATCACCGGCACGAACTTCCCTGTCCCCGGCACCGTCAGCGTCAAGTTCACCGCGAACACGTCGACGAACACGGGCGCGATCCCGGGCCTCGTGACGAACGTCGCGACGACCTCGGCGACCACGCTCAACGTCACCATCCCGAACACGGCGCTCGACGGCAACGTGCTCGTGTGGAACGTCGCGGCGAGCCCGCGCGTGTTGTCGAACCCGTTCCCGATCGACATCGGCGGCGTCGCTCCGCCGCCCGCACCGGTGCTGTTCACGGCGAGCCCGTTCAGCATCGAGGCCTTCCAGGGCGGCACGGTCACGTTGACCGGTGACAACCTCACCGGCACGACGTCCGTCGCGTACGGCGCGAACGTGCTGACGTCCGGATTCACCGTGGTCGACGACAACACGATCACCATCGCGAACCCGGTCGCTCCGCAGCTCGGCTTCATGGGAATCACGGCGACGACGCCCGGCGGCACCAGCAACCAGGTGTTCCTGACGGTCGTCCAGACGGATCCGCTGACGCTGGTCGGCTCGCCGACGGTCGTGAACGGTGGCAACCTGAACTGGAGCTGGGGCGGTGATCCGAACAAGCCGCAGTTCCTGCTCGTGAACTTCACCGGTCAGACCATCACGTATCAGGGCCAGCCGATGCTGAACTTCGTCTGGTTCGTCCCGTTCGGCAACACGAACGCGGTCGGCCTCGGGTCGGTCATCGCGCCGATCTCGGGCGCTCCGATCGGACTGCAGCTCCACATGCAGATCCTGACGGCGACCAGCGAGGCCGACGTCGACCTGTCGAACGTGACGGTCACGACGGTCCAGTAAGACTGCGGAGCGAGCCGCGGGGGCACCCGACTCGTTCCCTCGTTCCCTCGTTCCGAAGAGGCCGACGGGCTAGGCTCGTCGGCCTCTTCGCTTTCCACGTCGTCCGTCCGCCACGAGGTCGCGCTTGAACCCGATCGCGTCGTTCTTCACCGGCTTCTTCGGGGTTTCGCTGGTTTCGTTCCTGCTGCGCTTGGTCGCCGAAGTGCGCGACACGACGTCGGCCGCGCTGATCGGCGTCGCCGCGTTCCTCGCCGCCGGCGCGTTCGCGGCGACGCTGGTGCCTCGGATCGAGAACCGGTTGGTGCGCATCGTCGGCGCGGTGCTGTTCGTCGGTCTCGTGCTGGTCGTCCGCGACTCGGTCGAATCGCTGCGCCACGCCGACTCGCCGTTCTCGATGGTCGCGATCGTCGCCGGCGCGTTCGTGTTCGCGAGGATGCAAGGCGGCGGCGCACTCGAGCCCGGCGCACTGCTGCTCGGCGCGGCGCTCGGGCTGATCGCGCAGGAATGGGTCTTCCTGCCGTTGTTCCCGTTCGGCGACTGGATCGTGCTCGCCGCGGTGCTGCTGTCCGCGACGCGACAGGTCGGCGACGCCGCGGACGACGAGCCCAGGGACGAGCGCGGGTGGAGCGCGCGGCTGCTCGAACCGGCCGTCGCGGGACTCGCCATCGGTCTCGCGTTCGCGCTGGCGCGTCCGTTCCTGCTGCAGCAGACGTCCGGGCTGCGCTTCAGCCACGAAGTCGTCGGCGCCGTGCTGTTGCTCGGGATCGCGCTCGGCGCGTTCCTGCGCGTCAGCCGCTTCCCCGGCCCGATCGCGCGCATCGTCACCGCGCTGCTCGCGATCGCCGCCATGGTCGTGATGTTCCGCGCCCAACTGTTGCGCGGATCGAGCGCGCGCGCGATGCAGGAGATCTGGCTCGGCGAGCATCCGATCGGCGCCGAACTCCGCGCGGTGCAGATCCTCGCCGGACTCGCGTCGGTCGCCGCCGGCATGTGGTTGTCCAACGTGCTGGGCGCTCGCGTCCGGCCGCTGTCCGCCGCCGCCATGTTCGGCGGAGCGGCGATCGGCGCGATCGGAGCGACGCACTGGCTCGCGGACGGAGCGCGCGATTGGCCGACCGCCGTGCTCGGAGAGACGCGCGCGCTGGTACGCGAGGGACCGCTCGAGATCTACGCGGCGCATCGCATCACCGAGGACGGCGTGCTGCGCGCGGTCCGCAACATGACGCAGGCCGAAGGCGCGCATCACCTGCAATGGCACAACCGGCGCGCGACGCGCGTCCCGAACTACGAAGGACTCGAGTCGCAGGAAGTCGTCGTCCCGTCGGAGATCACGTCCGGGACGTCGTTGCTGCTCGTCGGCAACGTCACGCACCGTCATCGCGAATCGCTCGGCATCACGACGTTCGGCAGTTCCGTGATCGTGCCGACCCTCCCGATCCTCGATCGCGCGCTGCTCGGCGACGAACGCCACGCGACGTTCGCGGAACTGCGCCGTGAGACCGCTCGCTTCGACGCGATCACGTTCGTGTCGACGCCGACGCTGTCGGACGAAGCCGCGCGCATGCTGACGCGCGAGCGGTTCCGCGACGCCAAGGCGCTGCTTTCGGACCGCGGCTCCGTGTTCGTCTGGCTCGACGCGCGCGCCGTCGGACTGGACGAAGCCGGCGCGATCGCTCGCGCGCTGGCGGCCGAGTTCGGCGCGATCCGCTGTTGGCTGACGGCCGACGGCTTCGCCGGGCCGTTCCTGCTGCTCGAGGCCGGCCCGTTGGCGGCCGTGACCGACACCGGATTCCGCGTGCGCCTGCCGGCGACGACGTTGCTCGAGGTCGGCGGCACGCGCGTGAACTCGATCCTCGATCCGGTCGCGGAGCTCCAGCGACCG
>JAEUIB010000801.1 GCA_016795255.1 Planctomycetota bacterium | reverse complement strand
TCGAGGTCAACCGTTCGGACTCGCACGGGGGCTGACCCCTTTGGGGCCGGGCCGGCGACGGCGGTCGAGGTGAACGCCCGGGCCGTGAGCGGAGGTAGCACGCGGTAAGCGCTTCGAGGGGGCCGTCGCGCGGGCCAACGTCTCGTGCCTTCAGCCGTTCGAGTTAGCCCTGCCGCTCCAAGGCGCGGGGGTCCAGGGGGCCGCCGCCTTGCGGCCCCCTGGTGCCGGCCGCACAGGCCGCTACTCCAAATGACACGCCACGCGCCGACCGGCTCCGACGGAGCGCAGCGCCGGCTCCTCGACCTTGCAGCGCGCGATCGCCACCGGACAACGGGTGTGGAACGCGCAACCGGGCGGCGGATTCGCCGGCGACGGCGGCTCGCCGGCCAGCACGATGCGCGCCCGCGACTCGCCCGGCCGCTGGATCGGGATCGCCGACCACAGTGCCTTCGAGTACGGGTGCTTCGGCGACTCGAACAACTCGGCCGCGGTCGCCTCCTCGACGATGCGCCCGAGGTACAGCACGAGCACGCGCTGCGCGAAGTGCCGGACGATGCCGAGATCGTGCGTGATGAAGAAGTACGCGAGCCCGAGCTGCGCCCGCAGGTCGGCCAGCAGGTTCAGGATCTGCGCTTGGACCGATACGTCCAACGCCGACACCGCCTCATCGAGGACGACGAAGCGCGGCGACACCGCGAGCGCGCGCGCGATCGAGATCCGTTGACGCTGCCCGCCCGAGAACGCGTGCGGATACCGATCGAGCGCGGACGCGTCGAGGCCGACTCGTTCGAGTTCGCGCAGCACGAGCTCGCGCAACTCGGCGCCGCTCGCGAGCCCGTGGATGACGAGCCCTTCGCCGACGAGGTCGACGACCCGCATGCGCGGATTCAGCGACGCATACGGATCCTGGAACACGATCTGCAACTCGCGCCGCATCTTGCGCAGTTCGGCCGCGCTCGCGCTCTCGACGGTGCGGACGCGGCCGGACTCCGGACCGTGGACGCGGATCGTGCCGGCATCCGGCTCCAGCAAGCGCAGCAGCGTGCGGCCGAGCGTGCTCTTGCCCGATCCGGATTCACCGACGCACGCGACGGTCTCGCCGGCGGCGACGTGGAACGTCACGCCGTCGACCGCGCGCACCGCGCCGCGCTCGCGGCCGAACCAGCCGCGCCGGATCGGGAACCACTTCCGCAGGCCTTCGACTTCGAGCAGCGGCGCGCTCATCGCGACTCCTCGCGCGCGAAGCACGCCACGCGCGTCGCGCCGTGCGCGACGAAGCCCGGGACCGCCTGCGAACACCGCGCGAACGCCTCCGCGCAGCGCGGATGGAACCGGCAACCCGGCGGGTAGTGCGCGACCTGCGGCACGACGCCCGGGATCGTCGGCAGCCGCGCCCCGGGCTTCGCCAACGCCGGCCGCGCGGCGAGCAGCGCGCGCGTGTACGGGTGCTGCGGCCGCTCGAACAGATCGAGGACCGTCGTCTCCTCGACGACGCGACCGGCGTACATCACGAGCACGCGTTTCGCCATTTCCGCGACCAGACCGAGATCGTGCGTGATCAGCAGCAACGCCATGCCGCGCGTCCGACGCAACTCGCGCAGCAGGTCGAGCACCTGCGCCTGGACCGTCACGTCGAGCGCGGTGGTCGGCTCGTCGGCGATCAACAAGTCCGGCTCGCCCGCCAACGCCATCGCGATCAGCACGCGCTGCCGCATACCTCCCGAGAAGCGATGCGGGTACTCGTCCAATTGTCGCTCGGGGTCGGAGATCTCGACCTCGCGCAGGAGTTCGGCGGCCCGGGCGCGCGCAGCCGCACCGCGCAGCCCGGCGTGCAGCTCGAGGACTTCGACGATCTGCTCGCCGACCGTCAGCACCGGGTTCAGCGCCGTCATCGGCTCTTGGAACACCATCGCGATCCGCCGGCCACGAATGCGCTGCAGCTCGCGCTCGGACGCGCGAGCGACGTCGATGCCGTCGAACCGGATCGCTCCCGAGCGAATGGCCAACGGCGGCTCGAGCAGGCGCAGCAGCGCCAACGCCGTCAGCGACTTGCCGCACCCCGACTCGCCGACGACCGCGACCGTCTCCGCGCGATCGATGCGGAACGACACGTCGTCGACGACGGCCCCGGCAGCTCCGGCGAGCGTGATCGTCAGGCCTTCGACTTCGAGCAATGCCGCGTTCATCGGACGTCCTCGCACCGGCGCGGATCGAAGCGATCTCGCAGCACCGATGCCAGTCGGTTCATGACGGTGACCGTGACGAAGATCAAGAATCCCGGCGCGAGGATCAGGTGCAGCATCCCGGTCTCGCGGCCCTGGCGCAGCAGTTCGCCCCACGACGCCAGCGTCGGATCGCCGAGATTCAGGAAGGCGAGGCCGGATTCGGCCAGGATCGCGCCGGACACCGAGAACGCGGCGGCGACCAGCACCGGCGAACACGCGTTCGGCAACAGGTGGACCACGACGACGCGCCACCACGGCGCCCCGAGCGCCGTCGCGGCGACGCGATACTCGAGGTCAGCCTGCCGCAGGAACTCGGCACGCACGAGCCTCGCGATCGTCGGCCAACCGGTCAGCCCGAGGATCGTCATGACCGCGTACAGCGACGTCCGCTCGGCGAGAGCGACCCACGTCATCACCAGCAGGAAGCCGGGGAAGCACGCGGTGACCTCGATCAGCCGCAGGATGACCGCGTCCGCGAGCCCGCGCCTTGCGCCGGCGATCGCTCCGAGCAGCACGCCGACGACGACCGCGATCGACGTCGCGAGCAGGCCGGTCGCGATCGACGTCCGCGCGCCGTACAGCACGCGGACGAGGACATCGCGACCGATGCTGTCCGTGCCCAGCGGATGCCGTGCGCTCGGCGGCTCGCGTCCGTGCCCGGCGTCGATGGTCGTCGGTGCGAAGGCGAGCGGCGGGAACACGGCGCGGACGTCCTGCCCCGCGGCCCGCGCGGCGGCGACCTTGCCGACCCAGTCGTGGCTCGGCCGCGAGCACTCGCAGACGAACGCGCCGGCGACCCCGGCAAGCAACCACGCGCACGCGCCGAACACGATCGCCCGCGGCGACCGCCGGAACCGCACGAGCAACGGCACGAACACGATCGACAACAGCAGCGCGACGTTCGCCGAGCGGTCGACGGCCGACGCGAAACGGCGGACGTCGACGAGGGCCTCGAACCACGGCAGCGACACGCCCTCGGGAACGGCTCCGACCCCCGTCGTCGCGACGCCGGTCGGGATGCTCGCGTAGAACGGCACGTCCAGCGCCAGCAGCGGCGCCGCCAACGCGAGCGCGACCAGCACGACGATCGCGCGTCCGAGGCTCACCAGCGGATCCCGGGAGCGCGTCATCGGACGCGCTCCGTTCCGACGCGGGGCGAGCGCTCGCCGAAGCGGATCCGCGGGTCGACGAACGAATACAGCACGTCGGAGACGAGGTACCCGGCGAGCGTCAGGACCGACAGCAGCAGCGTCCCGCACAGGATCAAGTTCGGGTCGCGCTGGACGATGGCTTGGTAGAGACCGCTGCCGACTCCGGGGATGTCGAACACGACCTCGATCACGAGCGCGCCGCCGAACACCGCGGGCAGCACGTTGCCGACCAGCGTCACGAGCGGCAGCAGCGCGTTGCGCAATGCGTGACCGACGACGACCGCGCGCTGCGAGAGTCCTTTCGCGCGCGCGGTCCGGACCCAATCCGACCCGAGCGCATCGAGCATCGACGAGCGCACGTAGCGCGACAGGTACGCGAGACTCGGATACGCGAGGCAGACGATCGGCAACGCGAGGTGCTGCGCGACGTCGAGGACGCGCTCCCAAGGCGTCATCGCGTCGAACCCGCGCGCGGAATGGAAGCCGCCGGGCGGGAACCACGAGAACGGCTCGCCGACGGTGAACACGCGCAGCAGGATCGTCGCGACGAAGAAGCTCGGCAGCGAGTACAGCGAGAACAAGGCCGCCGACAGCACCGCGTCCTTGCGCGTGCCGCGCCACAGTGCGGACAACACGCCGAGCGGGATCGCGAACACGTACGCCAGCAGGATCGCGCCGAACGAGATGCCGATCGAGTACTTCAACCGGCCGACGAGCGTGTCGAACACCGGCTTGCGATCGTGGACGGACACGCCGAAGTCGAGTCGCAGGACGCGCCCGAGGTACGTCGCGAACTGCGTCTCGCCGAACATCACGCGCACCGTGTCGAGCCCCTGCGGCGCGTAGTGATCGAGCCGCGCCGCGACGAACTCCCGCGCCGCGCCGACACGCTCGGCGGCGGAGCGCGACGTCACGATCGCCCACGCCGAGTTGCGCTCGCGCTTGCGCGCCCGGTCGGTCTCGGGTTCCCGCGGATCGACGTCTTCGGGAACGCATCGGCCGAGCCACGTCCAAGCCTCGATGGAGCGTTCCTGCCCCGGCTCGCTCAATGCCAGCAACGGCACGACGGCGAATCGGCGGAGCTCGAGCATCGCGTCCTCGTCGTTGGCGTCGAGCAACGCCAGGACGTCGTCGACGTCGGTCCACGGCCGCGTGTTGACGAACACCGGCAGGTCGAGCCCGAACTCGCGCCGGAACTGGCGCGTCACCGATCGGAGGTCGACGTTCGAATCGATCTCGACGCTCGGGACCGGCGGGACCGCGTGGACGACGGCGAACACGACACCGAGGATCAGCAGCAGGGTCGGCAGCGCGAGCAAGAGCCGTGTCGCGACGTACCGCCCCATGCTTCTCCGTCGGTCCGAACCGTCAGTTCGCCACGTGCCACGGCAGCGAGAACAGTTGCGGCCGCGCGGTGCGGATCACGACGTTCTCGAGTCCGTTGCGGTACGCCGTGATGCTGCGCGGCGCGAACAGGAACGTGTACGGCTGGTCCGCTGCGATCAGCTCCTGGATCCGCAGCGCCATCGTCCTGCGGGTCTCGACGTCGAGCGTGCGCTTGAACTCGGACGCCAGGCGGTCGACTTCCGGGTTCGAGTACCCGACGTGGTTGCCCTGATTCGGGCCCGCGTTCTTCGAATGCCAGATCGGCTCGAAGTCGAGCTCCCAACCCTGCGACCAGATCCCCGTGTAGCCGTCGAACGCGCGCTTCTCCTGGACGCGGGTCTGCCACTCGGCGAACGTCATCGGCGCGATCGTGAGTTCGACGCCGATCTTCTTCAGGTCCGCCTGGTAGACCGCGGCGAGCGCGCGCAGTTCGGGCGATTCGGCGAGCACGATCAGCTCGACCCGCAACGGCGTCGCGACGCCGTCGACGGTCCGTTCGAGCACGCCGTCGCGATCGGCGTCGGCGAAGCCGGCTTCCGCCAGCAACTTCGCGGCGCCCTCGAGATCGAACGGCGTCGGCGCCAGGTCGCGGTTGCAGAACGGATGGTCCGGGTAGACGTGCGATTCGACCAGCCGCCCGAGGCCGAAGAAGCACGTCTTCAGGAACTCGTCGCGGTTCGCGGACATCGACAGCGCGCGCCGCACGCGAGCGTCGTCGAACGGCTTCCGCCGCTCGTTCCAGCCGATGTAGAAGTACCGCAGCGGCGCATACGGCTTGGTCGTGAAGCGGCCGCCGCGGAAGTCGCTGCCGTCTTGCGCCTCGTCGACGTAGCGGTGGTACTGCTGCGGCATCAGGCTCGTGAAGTCGAGTTGCCCGCCCTTCAGGCGCAGCACGGCTTGTTCGGCGTCCGACAGGATCTGCCAGCGAATCTCGCGCAGCGCCGGCTTGACGACCGGGAAGTCGTCCTTGCGGCGGATCACGAACTCGACGTTGCGTTCCCAACGGACGAACTCGTACGGGCCGTAGCCGAGGATCTTGTCGTTGTGCCAGTGCTGGTTGAAGCCGGCCGCGAACTCGTCGGCGGCGAACGGCTTGCCGCTCTCGTCGGCGCCGTAGAGGAAGCGCGGCACCAGGTGCTGCAGCGCGGTGCCGTGCTGCAGCGCGTAGATGTTCGGCTCGGGCCACGTGATGCGGTACGTCCAGCGATCGAGCGCTTCGACGACCGCCCCGTCGAACAGCGAGCGTTGACCGCCGCCGCCGACGCCGGGAGTCAGGATCGTCGAGATCGTGAACACGACGTCGTCGGCCGTCAGCTCGGGCGGCGAGGTCGCGTAGAGGTCGACGAGCCACCGGTACTTCGGGTCGTTCCGATCCACCGCCGGGAACTGCCAGCGGATGCCCGGGACCAAGTGGACCACGATGGACCGCTGGTCCGCGGACACCGAGACGTAGTCCGCGACGCCGGGCGCGAACTTCCCGGGGTCCTTGACGTGACGTTGCGTGAAGTCGAGCAGGCAATACGACAGCAACGCATCGGTGAGGTTGCCGTCGCCGCGGACGTTCGCGTTCAGCAGTTTCGGCGAATCGCCGTACCACCGCAGGAACACGTCGGAGTCCTTCGCCCCCGGCGGCGGGGAGTTGCCGATCGGGTCGACCTCAAGTCGGTTCTTGCCGTACGTGGCCTCGAGCTGCGCGAGGACCGCGGGATCGCTGACGCCCGCCGTCCCCGCGGCCGGCGCCGATGGCGCGGACGGGCCCTCCTGCGTCGGCGGTTCGGATCCGTCGCCGCACGCGAAGAGCCACGACGCGACGAACAGCGTCGCGGCCATCGGAATCCACCGGATGCGCATCACGGGCATCTCCCTCGTCGTGCGGCGGGCGGCGATCAACGCGTGCGCTCGGTCGGAGCTGCCGTTGGGCGCGCAGTGACCACGACCGCCTCCGGCCGCAACCACCGAGCGGCGGCATCGCGGACGTCGGCGACGGTCAGTTCGTCGAGTCGACGGACGTCGGCGTCGAGCGCGCGAGCGTCACCCCGCCACAGCCGATCGCTCGCGAGTCGAGCCGCCAGCAGATCGAGCCGATCCACGACGACCGTCCAACGCATGCGGACTCGATTGCGCGCGCGATCGAGTTCGAGCGGCGTCGGTCCGCCGCGGCCGAGTTCGACGCCGACGCGCGCCAGCGACTCGATCGCTTCGTCCCGTGCGGGGCCGGCGACGGACACGGTCCATGCGAGGCCACCCGGCGTCGCGAACGCGACGTCCCGCGAGCGGTCGAGGACGCGGGATCGCGGGAACAGCGCCGGAACCCGAGCTTCCGGCCCCTCCGCGAGCAACGACGTCAGGACGTCGTGCGTCGCGACTTCGTCCGGCGTCGGGATCGCGAGGCGCCAGCCGACGACGAGTTCGCACCATGCCGCCGCGCGGGCTTCTTGACCGATCAGTCGCGCCGACGCGGTCGGCAGCGGTCGCGACGACGTCGCGGCCTCCGGCAACCCGCCGCGCGGCCAGATGCGGAACGCCGCGCGCGCCATGCGGATCACCGACCCGGGTTCCGCGTCGCCGGCGACGACGAGGACCGCGTTCCCCGGCACGAAGCGCGCCGAACGCAACGCCAGC
>JAEUIB010000795.1 GCA_016795255.1 Planctomycetota bacterium | reverse complement strand
CCTCGCCGCGTGGCCGACGCGCCGGTGAACGCGCCCTTGATCGATCCGAACAGCTCGCTCTCGAGCAGGGTCTCCGGCAGCGCGGCGCAGTTCTCCGACACGAACGGTTCCGAGCGACGCGGGCCGAGGCGATGGATCGCGCGCGCGACCAGTTCTTTGCCGGTGCCGCTCTCGCCTTCGATCAGCACCGGGAAGTTCGAGTCGGTGACGCGATCGAGCATCTCGAACACGCGCACCATCGCCGGCGAGCGGCCGATGATGCCGACCGAGTCGTACTTCGATTCGGGCTCGTCGATGTCGTCGCCGGCCAGTCGCGCGCGGACCGACGCCAATTCGGCTTCGCGATCGGAGACCGTGCGCCGCAGGTCGCGGTTCAGCAATTCGAGGCGCGCGCGTGCGGTCGCCAGCGCCTCGTTGGAGTCGATCAGCTCTTTGATCATCCGCGCGTTCGCGACCGCGATCGCCGCTTGGTCGGCGAACACGAGCAGTCGTTCCGCGTCGCGCGTGCTGAACACACCGGCTTCGAGCCGGTTGTCGATGTAGACGACGCCGAGCAGTTCCTCGCGGAAGCGGATCGGCACGCACAGCACCGAGCGCAGGCCGAGGTTGACGATCGACTGCACGGCGCGGAAGCGCTCGTCCTCGCGCGCGTTGATCGAGAACAGCGGTTTGCCGGTGGTCAGGACCTCGTGCGCGATCGACCGCGACACCGCCACTTCGGCGTCGTGGACCGAGTCGCCCTTGAAGTTCCGCGACGCTTCGCACTCGAGGCCGCCGTCCTTCGCGGCGAGGACGACGAACGCTCGCTCGGCGCGCGAGAAGTTGACGACGGCGTCGAGGATGCGGTTCAAGAGCGGCATCAGCTCGTGCTCGGCCGCGAGGTCGCGGTTGACGGTCACGAGCCAATTGAGGAACGAGCGGTCCTTCTGCAGTTCGCCCACGTCCTCGTCGCCGCTGACGTCGGCCGCGACGACCTTGACCTTCAAGCGGCCGACGCGGATCGAGTCGCCGGCCTTCAGCGTGGCTTCGGGAACGCGGTCGCCGTTGACGAACGTGCCGTTCTGCGAACCGAGGTCGACGATGCGGAAGCGATCGCCGGTCCGCTCGAGCACGCAGTGCGTGCGCGAGACTTGGGCGTCGTTGACGACGACGTCGTTCCCGGCCGCGCGCCCGAACGTGATGCGTTCCTTCGTGAAGGCGAGCCGCTCGCGGCGGTCTTCGTCCTCCACGTCGAGTTGCAACGAGGTCATGGAGCTTCTCCGCGAGCGGACTTCCGGGCAGAAGCGATCGCGCGAGCGCACTCTACCGGGCGATCGAGCACGGGTAACCGGGGGTCGCCGATCGAAATCGCACGCCAAGCCCAGGCGCCCCGGGGGCTTCCGAGCGCGGTCGCCCGCTTCGACGGGTCGGTCGCCCGCTCGGGCGACCGGACGGCCCTAGGGGCCGCCTAAGGCTCAGCGGCCCTTCGGGTCGGCGCGACCCGCCGATTCGGCCGACTGGATCCGCCCCGCGAGGTGCGTCGTCGAGCGCCCCTGGAGCAACGGCGCGAACAGCACGCGCCCGCCGCCGGCTTCGACGAAGCGCTGGCCGGCGACCTCCTTGCCCTCCCAGTCCGAGCCCTTCACGAGCACGTCCGGACGGACGTCGCGGATCAAGGACTCGGGCGTGTCCTCGTCGAAGATCGTCACGTAGTCGACCGCGGCGAGCGCCGCGAGCAACGTCTGCCGGTCCTCCCCGGTCACGAACGGGCGACGCTCGCCCTTCAGTCGGCGGACCGACGCGTCGCTGTTCACGCCGACGACGAGCACGTCGCCCTGCGCGCGCGCCCACGCGAGGTAGCGCGCGTGTCCGGCGTGCAGCAGGTCGAAGCAGCCGTTCGTGAACACGATGCGCATCGCCTTCTCGCGCAGATCGCGCGCGACGTCCGCGATGCGCTCGCGCGCGACGAGCTTGTTCTCGTACGACGCGGCTTCGCTGCCGAGCGCGTGGTAGAGCTCGGCCGGCGACACGGTGCCCGCGCCGATCTTGCCGACGACGACGCCCGCACCGGCATTGGCGATGCGGACCGCCGACGACAACGGCACGCCGGCGGCGAGGTAGCGCGCCAGCAGCGCGATGACCGTGTCGCCCGCGCCGGTGACGTCGAACACCTTCTTCGCTTCGGTCCGGATGTGGAACGACGCGCCGCCCCGCTCCGCGCAGAACATGCCGTCGGCCCCGAGCGTGATCAGCGCGACGTCGACGCCGGTCGTCGCGAACAGCGCGGCCGCCGCTCGTTCCAGCGACGTCGCGTCGCCGATCGTCACTCCGGTGGCGAGCTCCGCTTCGTGGCGGTTCGGCGTGATGCAGTAGGCGCCGCGGTACTTCGCGTAGTCGGTTCCCTTCGGATCGACCAGCACGCGCTTGCCCGACGAGAACGCGGCGGCGAGCACGGCCGGCGTCAGCGTTCCCTTGGCGTAGTCGGACACGACCAGCAAGTCGGCGGTCGCGGCCATCGAGCGCACGGCGCGCACCAGACGCTCCTCGACGGCGCCCGAGATCGGGCGGCGGTCCTCGCGGTCGTATCGCAGCACCTGTTGGCTGCGGGCGAGCAGGCGCGTCTTCTGGATCGTCGGCCGACTCGGATCGTGGACGACGCTGCCGACGTCGGCTCCGACGTCGTTCAGCAGATCGATCAGTTTGCGTCCGCCGTCGTCGTCACCGAGCACGCCGCACATCGCCGCGCGACCACCGGCGGCGACGACGTTCGCGACGACGTTGCCGGCGCCGCCGATGCGCAGCTCTTCGGCCCGCACGTCGAGCACCGGGATCGGAGCTTCCGGCGAGATGCGCTCGGCGTCGCCGCGCAGGTACCGGTCGAGGATCAGGTCGCCGACGACTCCGATCGTGACCGGCCGTGCATCCTTGACCCACGTGATGAGTTCGCCGCTCATGCTGTCTCCGTCCGCGGCGCCGCCGCGGTCGCGTCGGCCGCCGGCCGCGCGCGCTCCGCACGCCAGCGCCGATGCAGCCAGTTCCATTGGTCAGGCGTCCGCCGGACGTGCTTCGCGATCACGTCGGCGATCGCCTGCGTCAGTCGCGTGACTTCGGCCTCGCGCGGCGCCTCGGTGTCGGGCAGCAGCGCGGGCTCGAAGTCGAGCCGGTACTTCGGCGAGTCGTCGACGCGGATGCCGAACCCCGGCAGCAGCGCGAACCCGAATCGTGCGGCCAACTCCGCAGGTGCGCGGAACGCGGACGCGGGGTGCCCTAGGAAGTCGACGACCATGCCTTGCCGTCCGGCGTGCTGGTCGAGCAGCATCGCGACGCAGTCGCCGTCGCGCAGCGCCCGGACGATCTTCGGCAGGCCGCCGTCCTTCGGGATGATCGAGCGCACCCAGCGCGAACGCTCGCGCAGCAGGAACGCGTCGATCTTCGGGTTGTCCATCGCGCGGCCGACGACGTGCAGACGCATGCCGAGCGGCTCGCCGGCCGCGGCGACGACCTCCCAATTGCCGAGGTGCGCCGTGAACACGAGGACGCCGGTCCCGCGCGCCAGGGCCGCGTCGACGTGCTCGCGCCCGTGGATGTCGACGACTCCATCGAGTCCGCGGCGCGCGATCAGATCCGGCAGCAACGCGAACTCGACGCCGACTTTCAGGAAGTGGCGGAACACCCGGCGCACCAGGGCGCGAGCCTCCGGTGCGGTCTTCTCCCCGCCGTAGACCCGAGCGACGTTCGCGAGCGCGACGTCCCGATGGCGGCGATCGAGCAGGTACGCAACATCCCCCAAGCGGTCGGTCGCGCGCAGCGCCCACCGCGGCGGCAGCAGGCGCAGGACGCCGAGCGCCGCGCGCAGAGCCCCGTATTCGACCGAGGCAAGCAGTTCGGATTTCTCAGCCATCGCAGTCTTCGTTCGCGCGCATGCGCTCCGCGCCGGACCTCGTGTGGTTCGGACGGACGCCGAACGTTCCAAGAAAAGGAACTTTTCTGAACTGTAAACTTGCGGCTCGGATGCTGGTGCCTAGATTGTTCCGCGTCTTCGTCACAGCATCGGTTTGCGTCGATCGGGCCCACCACGGGGCGCCGATGGGGACTCGAAAAGGTCCACCGGACTCCGACGAGCGCGATCGAACCGAACCGCGACCTGGACGAGCGGACATCGAACAAACAGCCAGAGGGTTTCCTGCAACGGAGTAAAACTCTTCTCCCCTTCTTCCCCTTTTCCCGGAGTTCCCTTCTGGCTTCTTCCGTGACGACACCCGCGCCCCTCGATCGAGGGTCGCGGGTGTCGCCCTGTTCGGGACCCACTCGCTCGGGACGTCCATCGAGCGACGCGCCGCGGCGCGCGTGAGCTCGCCCGTGAGCTCGCCCGTGAGCTCGCCCGTGAGCTCGCCATCGATGCGACGCGAGCTGGGCGCGCGAACGACGCTACGAAGCCTGCACATGGTCGGGAGTGCGCCGACGCTTCGGATCCGCAACGGACCCGCCGCACGACGTCGGCGCTCGGAGTCGGAAGACCGGATCAAGCGACCTGCTCGAACTCCTCGATCTTGATGCCGATGCGCTTCGAGCAGCCGGGCTCCTCCATCGTCACGCCGAAGATGATGTCGGCGTAGCTCATCGTGCGCTTCGAGTGCGTGACGATCAGGAACTGCGACGTTCCGATGAAGTCCGCGAGCAGGTTGCAGAAGCGCTCGGTGTTCGCCTCGTCGAGCGCCGCGTCGACTTCGTCGAGGATCGCGATCGGCGCCGGCTTGGCCTTGAACAGCGAGAACAGCAGAGCGACCGCGGTCATCGTGCGCTCGCCGCCGGACAGCAGCGTGATCGAGCGCGCTTCCTTGCCCGGCGGGGCCGCGATGATCTCGACGCCCGCGTCGAGGATGTCCTGGCCTTCCTCGAGCCGCACGTCCGCGCGGCCGCCGTGGAACAGCTTCCGGAACAGCGCCTGGAAGTGTTCGCGGACGGCGTTGAACGTCTCCTCGAACTGCGCGCGCGAGACGTTGTCGAGTTCCTTGATCGTCGCCTCGAGGCTCTTGCGCGCCGCGTCGAGGTCCTCCTGCTCGCGCAGGATGAACGCCAGCCGCTGCTCCTGTTCCTCGAGCTCGTGGATCGCGTCGAGGTTGACGTTGCCGAGGCGCGAGATGCGATCGCGGACCTGGCGTGCCTCTTCCTCGACCTGTTCGAGCGGCGGAGCTTGCGTCGGATCGAAGCCGGACAGCCGTTCGTCGATGTCGAAGTTCAGCTCTTCGCGCGCGCGATCGCGCACGCCGTTCAAGCCGAGCTCGACCTCTTGTTCCTTCATCTGCAGGCCGTGCAGGCGCTCGCGCGCGGTCTCGCGCGCCGCTGCCGCGGCGTGGGCCGCCGCGCGAGCGCGCTCGAGCGCTTCTTGCGACAGCACGCGACGCTGGTCGAGTTCGTGCAGGTGGACGCCGAGCTGAGCGCGCTTCTCGTGGAGTTGGTCGATCGTGATCCGCAGCTCGGCCGCGACCTCGTGCGCGCGCGCGAGGCGATCCTGCGCCGCCGCTCGCTCGGCCGCCAGCCGGTCGCGCTGCTCGATGCGCTCGCCGACCGAACGGCGGATCGCCGCGCACTCGGCCAACAGACCGCGCACGCGCTCCTGGCAGCGCACGACGTCCTGCGCCGCCGCAGCCGCGGCGGCCGCGGCCTCGCGTGCGGCGCGCAGCGTGTCCTCGGCGGCCGCCGCCAAGCGCGCCCGCTCCGCTTCGAGCCCTTCGCGCTGCGCCCGCACCGTGGCGAGGTCCGCATCGAGTTGCGCGCGACGCTCGCGCGCCTGTTGCTCTTCGCGCTCGACGCCGAGCCGCTCCGACGCACTGACCGCCAGTTCGCGCTGGAAGTGCTGTGCGCGCTCGCGCAGGCGATCGCCGGCGGAACGGTTCTGGAACAGCCCCTCCTGGACTTCCTGCCGGCGGGCCTCGGCCTCGCGCACGAGCATCGCGGCCTCGGCGCATTCGGCGCCCGCGCGAGCCTCGTCCTGTTCGAGCGCGACCAGCGCCGTCGACACGCGTTCGGCTTCCAGCGTGACCTCGTCGCGCTCGGCGCGTCGCTCGACGAATCCGAGCGTCTTCTCGGACGGGCGGCCCGAGACCGCACCGCACGCATCGAGCCGCGCGCCGTCGCGCGTGACGACGAACGCGCCGCTGCCGAGCGCCGCGAACAGCGCGTCCTCGCCGTCGACCAGGCGCGCGTGACCGAGCACCGCGCGCAACGTCGTCTCGAGTTCGGCCGCGGGCTTCAAACCGGACAGCAGCGACTCGCCGACGTCGTCGGCGCCGGATCGCGCGGGCGACGGCGATCCGAGCACGAGGAACTGCACCGCCCCGCCGTTGTGCTGGCGCAGGAATTGCAGCGCCGAGCGCAACGCGTCGACGTCCTCGACGACGATCGCCGAGGCCAGCGAGCCGAGCGCGGCGTCGATCGCGCGAGCGCGGTCGCGCGGAGCCGCGACGAGTTCGGCGAGCAGCCCGCGAACACCGCGCAGCGCGGCATCGGACTTCACCGCCTTCAGCAGTTGGCGGACGCCGGCGTCGACGCCCTCCATGTTCTGGATGATGCCGTCGAGGGTGTCGCGTCGCGACGTCAGCGCCGCGAGGCGCGCACGCGTCTCGCCGATCTCGCGCCGCAGCTGGGCTTCGCGTTCGACCGCGAGCCGCTGGCGCTCGCGCGCCGTCTCGAGCGTCGCCGAGCTCTGGCGCGCTTCCTCGTCGAGGCGGCTCTGATGATGCTCGAGCTCCGCCGCTTCGCCGCGGGCGCGCTCGAGCAGGATCGACAGCTCGGCCTCACGGCGGACCAAGCGCTCGCGCGCCTGTCGCAATCCGCGCGCACCCGACTCGAGGGCCGCCGACTCGTTCGACAGCCCGACTTCGGTGCGTGCGCAGCGATCGAGGTCCTTCGCCGCGGCATCGACCGCTCGCGCGTGTTCGTGCTCGGCCGCGCGCGCGCGGCCCGCCGCCTCGTGTGCCGCCACCGAGCGCTGTTCGGCCGCGACGCGCTCGGCTTCCTCGGCGGACGCCGACTGTTCGAGCGCCGAGAGTTCGCTCGCGCGACGCTCGGTCTCGGCGACCAAGTGGTCGATCTGCTGCGTCTTGGTGTGGATCTCCTGCTCGGCTTCGGCGCCGCGCTGACGCGCGTTCTCGAGCCGCTCCGCGTGCGCGTCCAGCGACGCGCGCGCCTCGGCCTGCTCGGTCTGCAACCGCGCGCTCTCGTCGCGCAGCAGCGACACTTCGGCGTCGGCCATCTCGACCGCGGCCGACGCGGCGCCGAGGTGCGTCTCGGACTCGCGGTCCGCCGCATGCGCCGTCTCGAGCTCCTGCGCGAGTTGCGCCTTGCGCTCACGGAACTCCGTCGCGAGGCGCAGGTACTGCACCGTCCGGAGTTCGGTCAGGCGTCCCGACAACTCGACGTACGACTTCGCGCGGCCGGCCTGGATCCGCAGCGAACGGACACGGCCTTCGAGTTCGTTCTGGAGGTCCTTCACGCGCAGCAGGTTCTGGTCGACCTTCTCGAGCTTGCGCAGCGCTTCCTTCTTGCGCACGCGGAAGCGATGGATGCCGGCCGCTTCCTCGAAGATCGCGCGGCGATCGACGGCGTTCGCCTGCAGGATCGCGTCGATGCGGCCCTGTTCGAGCACCGCGTACGCGTTGCTGCCGAGGCCGGTGTCGTAGAACAGTTCGCGCACGTCCTTCAGACGCGCGCCCTGCCGGTTGATCAGGTACTCGCTCTCGCCGCTCTTGTAGAGCCGGCGCGTGATCGCGACCTCGGTCATGTCGACCCGCAGCTCGCCGTTCGAGTTGTCGAACACGAGCGTGACTTCGGCGAAGCCCATCGCCGGGCGGCGACCGTTGCCCTTGAAGATCACGTCCGCCATCGCGTCGCCGCGCAGCGCGGTCGGGCGTTGTTCGCCGAGCGCCCACTTCACGGCGTCGACGACGTTCGACTTGCCGCAGCCGTTCGGCCCGACGAGACACGTCACGCCCTTGCCGAGTTCGAACTCGGTGCGTTCCGCGAACGACTTGAAGCCGTGGATCTCGATGCGCTTCATCAGCATGGATTCATGCCTTTCGCCGGAGGGCGACGAACTCACGCAAGAACAGGACTCGGTCGGACGCCGTCGCATGCAGCACGGGCAGCGTCGTCGGTGCGGTCAACAGCGCGCGGACACCGGATTCGACGCGGGCGGCCGCCGTCGGCTCGCAATCGTCGGCGAGCGCCAGCACGCCGGCGCCGTACACGTACGCGCGGCCGTCGTGCGCGACCCCGTGCAGATCGCGTCCTCGGGCGTGGCGCGCGAAGTCGATCTCGCCGAAGCGTTCGAGGACGTCGGCATCGTGCGTGATCGCCGTCGACACCGCGAGCCGGCGCTCTTTGGCGCCGGCCGCGACGCGAGCGCCGACGCGCTCGACCAACGACTTCACGAACGCGGCCGCGCGGTCGCTGGTCGCCGCGGACTGGTCGAACACGATGCGGCACGCGGCGTCGAGCCCTGCCAGCGCGATCTCGTGCCGCGGCGCGGTCGCCGGCACGCCGAACGCGCGCAGTGCTTCGCGCGGATTCGCGACGCCGACGAGTCGTTCGAGGTAGCGCGTGCGCGCTTCGCACGCGGACAACGCCGCGTCGACGGCGTCTTGGACCGACGCGATCACCATGTCGGGATCGAAGCGATGCGCGCGGAACGCGGCCTGCGCGACGTCGACGTGCACGCGCGACGCGAGCGGCGCCGCGAGCGCGGGCGAGAACAGCGAATCGTCGGCGAGCACGAACCGCACCGAGCCGGGCACGCCCTCGTGGACGACGGCCTGTTCGACGACGCCCCACGCGTCGTCGTGATCGCCGCCGAGTTCGACGACGCACTCGGGCACCGTCGCGGTCTCGCGGCGCGCGGCGACGGCGCGCAGCCACGACGTCGTGAACTCGTGCCACGCGGCGCGAGCCGCGTCGCGTTCGAGCCCGCGAGCCCGCGCGAGATCGTGGGCGCTCGTCGACGGCGCCAGCGGCAGCACGACCGACACGCGCGGCTCGAGCGCGCTGGAGCGCGGTTCGGTGAGTGCGGCGACCAGGCGACGCGCGGCGACGTCGGGGGCGAACCCGTTCGCGAATCGCGGCAACAGCGCCTTGTCGAGACCGCGGATGCGGATGCGCTCGGACGCGACGTGGGTCGCTTCGCGGACGATCGAGCGCCACGCGAGCACCGCGTCGTCGTCGGCGGCGGTCGCCGCCGCGCCGCCGAGATCGAGGTCGATCTCCTGCATCAGCGTCGGCGCCGCGAGTCCGCCGACGTGCAGCGTGCCGGCCATGTGCAGATCGGCGGCGTCCTGCGGCACGACTTCGAGCAGCGCGTACTGCGTCCACAGGTTCGCGGCGACCGCGTCATGCAGCGCGCGTCCCGCGAGCGTCACGTCGCGATCGGCATCGAATCCGGCGCGCGCCAAGCGATCGAGGTCGAAACGCGGCAGCCCGAGCACGGTCTGTCGGTTCAGGAACTTGTCGTGCCCGCGTTCGAACAGTTCGTTGTCGACCAGCGCGCGGATCAGCGTCGTCGAGATGCGCGTCAGCCCGGAGCCGAACACGCGGCGCTCGACCTCGCCGGCGATCTCTTCGGCGAGCGGCGGCGGGAGTTCGGCCTCGGTGACCAGCGCCTCGACGATCTTCGCCTTCGACCACGTCGCGATCGTGCCGTGCGTGCGGGCGTCGACCTTCGGGCCGGTCGCGGCCGGGCTGGCGCCGAGCGCGACGCCGCGCTCGTCGCGCCGCACGCGCAACGACGCGCGGATGCGGTTGCGGCGGTCGCGCTCGAGGATGTACGCCTTCGCGGTCCGCGCGTGCCCGGTCTCGATCAGCACTTTCTCGATCAGGTCGGAAATGTCGTCGATCGTCGGCGTCTTGTCCTTCCACTCGCGTTCGACGTACAGCGCGACGACCGACGCGAGTTCTTCCGACAACAGCCGATCCCCGCCGCCGACCGCGCGCGCCGCGCGGTACAGCGCGTCGGCGATCTTGCCCTGGTCGAACGGGACTTCGCGTCCGTCGCGCTTCTTCACGCGGATGGAGGACACGGGCGTCATCCGTCGGCCTCCTTCTTCTTCTCGAGCAACGGCCGCAGTTCGTCGAGGAATTCGGCGACGTCCTTGAACTCGCGGTAGACCGACGCGAACCGCACGTACGCGACGTGGTCGATCTCCTTCAGCGCCGTCATCACCAGCTGGCCGATGAACTTCGACGAGACTTCCTTGTCGAACATCTCGTGCAGCTGCTGCTCGATGCGGTTGACGGACTCTTCGAGGCGATCGATCGACACCGGCCGCTTCTCGCAGGCGCGCAGCATGCCGTGCATGACCTTGGCGCGATCGAACGCGACGCGCGAGCCGTCCTTCTTCACGACCATCAGCACCGGCTGCTCGACCTTCTCGTAGGTCGTGAAGCGCTTGTTGCACTCGAGGCACTCACGCCGGCGACGGATGACGAACGCGTCGCCCGACGTCCGCGAATCGATGACGCGATCGTTGTTCGCGGAGCAGTACGGACAGCGCATGCGCGTCGTTGCCTTCGGTGCGTACGGGAACTGCGTCGTGGGGTTCGTCGATCGAGACCGTCCGGGCATCGAAGACGACGCGTGCGCAACGCCGCGCGCCGTCGGACACTTCAGCGACGACCGTGCCTCCGGCAGCGGGCCGAATCGATCCTCCGCGGTCCCATTCCCGCGTCGTGAAACGAGTTCCGCCCCAAAGGCGCGGCCGGTGTATCACGCTAGCGATTGTGTGTCAATGCAGCCGAACCCCCAAATCCAGGGGGTCCGGCGCCATGTTCCGTCTTCAAGCGTTGCGCGCGTCGGGACCGGTCACTTCGCCGGTGCGGGGACCGCCGGCGGGGTCGGGAAGAACCGCTTGCGGATGACCTTCGACTCGAAGATGCCGTAGAGGCTCGAGACCAGCATGTAGAGCGAGAGGCCGGCCGCGTAGTTGTAGAACATCACGCCGAACACGATCGGCATGATCATCATGATCTTCTGCTGCTGCGCGGCCTGCGGGTCGGACGGCTTCGGCGCCAGCGACATCTGCCACAGGAACGCCGCGGTCGCGAGGATCGGCAGCACGTTGAAGTTGATGCCGAGGCCGGGGATGACGAACAGCGCGTCCGGCAGCGACAGGTCGTGGATCCAGCCGACGAAGCCGGCGTGGCGCAGGTCGATCGACGAGCGCAGGATCTGGAACATCGCGACGAAGACCGGGATCGTGATGAACGACGTCAGGCAGCCCACGACCGGCGGGCGGACCTGGTGTTCCTTCAGCAGCTTCATCTGCTCCTGCGCGAAGCGCTGGGCGTTGTCCTTGTAGCGCTCGCGCAGTTGGTCGAGCTTCGGCTTCAGGACCATCATCTGGTTCGAGTACTTCTGCATGCTCACCTGCTGCATGCGCGTGATCGGGAACATCGACACGCGCAGCACCAGCGTCAGCAGCACCACGGCGACGCCCCAGTTGGTCGTCAGTCCGTGGAAGAAGTTCAGGATCACGAGCAGCAGCTTGTTGATCCAGTGGAAGCCCCAGCCGTAGTCCAGCTCGACCAGCGGTTCGAACGACGCGAGGTCTTCGGCGCGGTACAGCTCCTTCGACTTCGGGCCCGCGAACAGGCGCATCGCCTTCGCGTCCGCGCCGCCGTCGTGCGGCACGCGCAGGAAGACCTGCAGCTCCGCCGACACGCTCTGCTCGTCGGCGGCGGACGCGGCGCGCAGTGCGCCACCGATCGCGTCGGTCGGCGTCTCCGGCCGCAGCATCGCGGCGAAGTAGAGGTTGCCGGCGCCGACGAACGAGATCTTCTGCTGTTCGCTGCCCGCGACGTCGCGCGGATCCTCGACGAGTCCCGACGCGAGGTCGGCCGTGACCGTCGCCTGGTTGTAGCGGTCGACGACACCGAAGAACGCCTTCGGCGGATCGGTGAACTGGCCGCGCTCGAGATCCTGGATCCCGTCGGCCGCCGTGA
>JAEUIB010000781.1 GCA_016795255.1 Planctomycetota bacterium | reverse complement strand
CGTGTTCTGGCGCAACGACATGGACGCATCCGATCTGCCCACGATCACCGACGGGTGGCCGCGGATCGGTGGTCGCCGGGGTGATTGGGTCATCTTCGAAGGCGCGGATTTCACCGGTGTGACCTACGTCGAACTCCGCTTCGCAGGCGGCGTGACGCAGACGATCACCGGCACGGACGTGATCGTCATCGACCCGCGGCACCTGCGCGTGAAGCTCCCGACGAACTCGCCGGTCGGCCTCTCACAGGTGCGGCTGCGCAAGCGCGTCGGCTCGACGTACATCTGGAGTCAGCAGTACTTCGGCTACTTCGTGCTGAGTCGCAAACCGTAAGGCGACCGACTCGATCGAGACGGGCGGGTCCGCCACGGCGCGATGCCGGGGCGGACCCGTTTTCGTCGTCGAAAGGACGAGACAGCGCCACGCTCGCGTGGACACGACGGGCGGCGACGCACCGCGTTCGCGGCCTCACGGACTCAGTTCGTTGCGCGGCTCACGATCCTCCGAGCTCGTCCACGAGGGTTCGTTTGTTTGGAACCGAGCTCTCGTTCCCGCAGCAACCCGAGCGCTACCGCCGTCGCGCCCACCGCGAGGCACAGCGTGCCTACGCAGAGGCCGCTTCCGTACACCGTGAACCTGCCCAGCACGATCCACGACGCGGCACTTGCCGCAAGGACTCCGACACTCGGGATCGCCGGCACGATCCATACGGCACGTCGTCCCCGCCGCAACACGAACCGGATGGCGAAGACGGAGTACGCGCCGAACGCGGGAAGCAAGATAAACCAGTAGAGGGCGAACATCGGGTCGCCGACCCTCGACGCCAACTCGACGAGCTCGCGTTGAAACCCCAGCGCCCGCAGCCCGACCGCCGCGACGAAACAAGTCGAGAGCCAGCCGACCACGACGCTCAGGACGGCGGTCCACGCGACGAGCAGGTTCATCGACCTCGCCTCGACCTCATGGATTCCCCCGCGATCATCCGCGTCGCGCGATCACGCGCTGGAGCGTGGTGAAGCCGTTGGACTCTTCGCGAAATTCGAGCAGGAACGACGTCGTGGACGACATGAGCGTGTGCACGATCTCGTGTTCGGAGAAATCGAGAAGCACGCGCTTCACGATCAAGGATCCGACGACCACCCCACGATGAACGAACGCGAGCATGCACTCCATTTCGCCGAGGTCGTGTTCGAAGGCTGCGTCCAGGAGAGTGGACACCACGGTCAAGCCCAGCCGCTCCGCTTGGCGGCGCGGGTGCGCGTACGGGGACACCACGAAGAACGAATCCCAGGGTTCCGCCCCGCATCCGCCGAAGCTCAGCGTGGAACCCGCGCGTGTCTCGCGGACCTGTGCGGCGGCTGTTGCGATGGCGCGCTCGAAGCACTCGACCGTGGTCGCGGTCAGTGCGGACCGCCCATCCTCGCGAACCGCGGATCGAGACGCGAACGCGGCCGCGACGAGCGCGAGGGCGAGCGATCCTGCGAACAGCTTGGTCGACGTACGCATGGATCGGAGTCGGATCCCGGTGGCCGCGAGGAGGCCTCACGGTCGACGGGCGACGGTCGCTTGTCAACGTTCATCCCGCGGACCCCACGACCACCGCGTGGTGGCCGTGGGGTTTCGTCCTCTGCTGCGCGTCACCTCGGCTCGAGCGGGATCCGGAACGGGCCCTGTTCAACGACAGCGCCCTTCACCTTGCCGTCACCGTCGAGCTCGAATTCGACGTTGGCTCCCCACGGCTAGTCCAACGTTTTTCAGATGTCCAACATCGCCAAGTGCACGCGCTGAGACGCATCTGATATGACGCGTGCATGCGGCGAACCCAGCTCCTCGAGTTGCGACACCTGCAGAACTTCCTCGCGGTCGCGGAAGAACAGCACTTCGGCCGAGCCGCCGCGCGCCTCGGCATCGCGCAACCGCCGTTGAGTCAGCAGATCCAGCGGCTCGAGGCGGCGCTCGGCGTCAAGCTGTTCGACCGCACGCGGCGCCGCGTCGCGCTGACGGCGGCCGGACGAGCTCTCGCCGCACGAGCGCCGTTCGTGCTCGAAGCCGCCGCGGCGATCCACGCCGACGTGCGCGAAGCGGCGCTCGGGCGAGCCGGCGTGCTACGCGTCGGCGTGGCGGCCTCCGCGGCGCTCGGCGTCGTGCCGGACATGATCGCGCGCTTCCGCGCGCGGCACCCGGACGTCGTCGTGCGGCTCGACGATCGCGCGGCCGTGCCTCATGCCGAGCGACTGCGTCAGCGCCTGCTCGACGTCGCGCTGATGCGCTCGCCGGTGCCCGGCATGCGGGCGACCGTCGTGCGCGAGGACCGACTGCTCGTCGTCGTCCCGAGCTCGCATCGGCTCGCGCAGCGACGCGCGGTGCGCATGGCCGATCTGCGCGACGAACCGTTCGTGCTGTTCCCGCGCGAGACGGCGCCCGAGTTCCACGACCAGGTCCAGGGCACGTTCGCGCGTGCGGGCTACGTCGCGAACGTCGTCGCTCAAGCCACCGAATGGGCCACCGTCGCGAGCATGGTCGCCGCGGGCATGGGCATCACGATCGCGCCCGCGTCGGTGACGACGATGCCACGGGCCGGCACGTCGTCCGTGCAGTTGCGCGACGTCGACGTGCGCGTGCCGCTGCTCGCCGTATGTCGCGACGAGGACGCGCCGCTGGTCCGCGCGTTCGTCGAAGAGGCGGCGCGGAGTCCGAAGCGATCGTGACGGCGTGGTGGGCTCGAACGGGCTCGTTCACTGCGAAGAATTCGTCGGAAACCTGTCGATCCCGACGCCCGCCGAGCGACCCAGTGCGTTCGGATGGCTCCCCATCCTCCACCGGTTTCCCCGAGGACCCCGTCATGAAGTACCTGTGCTTGGCGTACGGCGATCAGCAGAAGTTCGAACGACTGTCGAAGGAGCAACTCGCGGCGCTGTTCGAGCGCTGCCAGGCCTACGACGCGGAGATGAAGGCCACGGGGCAATACCTCCAGGCCATGAGTCTCGGCTGGGACGCGGTCACGCTGCGACCGGCGGGCGGCAAGCCGATCGTCAGCGACGGGCCGTTCATCGAGACCAAGGAGACGGTCGGCGGGCTCGTCGTGATCGAAGCCCGTGACCTCAACGACGCGATCCGCGTCGCGTCGATGCACCCGGCCGCGCGGATGGGCGAGGACCTCGGCTGGGCCGTCGAGGTCCGCCCCATCGGCACCTGCGATGCCGAGACCGCGGCGCGCGAGATCGAGCAGCGAGGCGCGAAGGAGTGACCTCGA
>JAEUIB010000778.1 GCA_016795255.1 Planctomycetota bacterium | reverse complement strand
GTCGATCAACCAGTCGATCGCTTCGGCGCCGTCGTCTCCTCGGTAGTCGACGCGGGCGGCATCGAACGTCCCCGCGCGCATCGCGATCGGATCGTCGGCGCGCAGCGTCGCGGCGACGGCGAGCGTGCGCGAGCGCAGCGCGATCGCCGCGTCGGCGAGCGGCACGTCGAGGTCGGCGCGGATCACCGAGACCTTCATCGTCGCGTCGAGTCCCGCGTACAGCGGCGGACGACTCTCGCCGAGCAGACCGTCGAGCAGCGGACGCTCGTGCGCGGGATCGGGCGGGAACGGCAGGCGCAGGCGGATGCCGATCTGCGTGTCCTCGAACCACGGTCCGCTCGCGTCACCGACCGGAGTCTTCGAGCGTGCGACGCTGGCGACGGTCGCGTCGAACGCCGCGGTCAGCGCATCGACGTCGGCCGTTTCGCCCCACAGGTCGAGCAGGATCCGGCGCTGGTCCACGCGAACCAGCCGCAGTTTGCGGCTCTGGTGATGCGCGACGAAGCCGGCTTGCAGCGTTCCGCCGCTCGCCTCGTACGCGAGGTCGAGCTTCGCGCCCGACATGCTGGCGAGTTCGAGCGCGCGTGCCCACGCCGCCTCGTCGGTCGCGTCGGCGGCGCACGGGACGACGTACAGCGTCAGTCGCGCGCGTTCGACCAGTCGCCGATGCACCACGCATTCGTACAGCGCGGGCGGCGACGGCGTGACCTTGACCATCTCGGCCGGCGCTTCGAACGTCAGTGCGGCGTTCGGCAGATCGACGCGGTTCCCAGCGACGACCGACAGCAGTCCGATCCACCAAGCGGCGATCCACATCGTCGAGTGCCCCCCTGTGCCGCCATCGCCGGTCGTTCGACCGCATCGGCGCGAGTCGTTGGCGTCGGCATTCAACCGACCAGGCCGAGATTCTTCCCTCCGAATCCAGACGTCGGGGTGACGGGGCGGGGACGTACCATCCCCGCCGATGGTCTCGCTCCCGATCCTCGTCGGTTTCGCGCTCGCGTGTTGCGGCGAAGTCGTTCCGTCCGGCGTCGAACGCACCGGCGTGTCGTCGGCTCTCGCGCATCCCGACCTCGCGGACGGCCTGCGCTCGAGGGATCCGGCCTACGCGACCGTGCGTCACGGCGTGCGGTTCGGGTACCGGTTCACGGTCGCGCCGGGCCGGGCGTCGGTCCGGTTCGGCGTGTCCGAGTTCTTCGCCGTGGGCGTGGGACAGCGCGTGTTCGACGTGCTCGCGAACGGCACCGCCGTCGTGCAAGGGCTCGACGTCGTCGCGGGCGGCGGCGTGTATCCCGGCGCGTTCGAACACGCCGTCGACGTCGAGGTGCCGGCCGACGGCCGACTCGACCTGACGTTCGTCGGTCGCAACTTCGAAGCGATGATCGCGTGGCTCCACGTGACCGACAGTGCGGGCACGACGACGGTCGTCGACTGTGGCTCGTTGGACGACGCGCCGTCGCGCGCGCTGTCGGCGGCGCTCGGCGAAGTCGTCGTTGCGACGCACGGATCGCGGTTCTTCCTCGATCTGCGACCGCAGTGGCGCGAGGTCGTCACGTCGCCGCTCGGCCTGTTCGCCGCCGAACCCACGGACGCCGCACTCGGCTTCGTCGTCGACGGCAAGGTGCATGCTTTGCCGTTGTTCCGTGAACGGCGTGATTGGACCGTGCCCGACGGCATCCGCGAACGGCGTACGGCGACAGGCGTGGTCTTCGACGTTCCGCTCGACGGCTACTCGGCGCAGATCGCGCTGCGGACTCCGTTCCAACCGGGCGATCGCACGACGTGGGGGTTGCCGGTCATCGTCGTCGACTTCACGGTCACGCGGACCGACGCGACCAAGCCCGCGCGCATCGGCGCGACGTTCCGTCTACGCCACGAAGCCGACGCCGTGACGCGCACGGTGAAGTCGAAGGCGGGCGTCGACGGCGTCGTCGCCACGCGCGAAGCATCCGGACGAGCCTCGGCGTACGGCATGTTCGGCAGATCGGTCGCTCGCGGTGATCGCGACACGATGCGCTGCTTCTTCGAGTCGCGCGACGGCTTCTTGTCGTCGACGGCGTTGCTCGACACGAGCGACGGTGAGGCTCGCGCGCGGATCTACTTCGTCGGCTACGACGCGGGGCCGACGCTCGACGTCGAGGGGACGCCGCACCGCCTCGACTACGCGCAACGGTTCGGGTCGATCGACGCGGTCGCGGCGCACGCGGCGAAGCACGACGCGACGTTGCTCGTGGGAGCGGATCGCGTCGACGCACTGTTCGCGGACCCGCTGTGGCCCGCATCGGTCCGTGAGTTCGCGGCGTACGCGATGCCGTCGTTCGCGCTCGACACCGTGTGGAGTCGAGGTCAGGACGGCGCCGAGTTCTCGGCGGTGACCGAGGGGTACTGCCGCTACCACTCGACGCTCGACGTCG
>JAEUIB010000758.1 GCA_016795255.1 Planctomycetota bacterium | reverse complement strand
CCGCGGTCGGCGCCGCCGCGCGGATCCGACGGCAAGCTGCACGTCGCGTACTGGAGCCACCTGCATCCGCTGAAAGGCGCGCACGTGCTGCTCGAAGCGCTGCGCCGCTGTCCGCGCCGGGACCGCATCGTGGTCCACCTGCATGGCGAAGCGTCGTCCCCGGACTACAAGGAGCGCCTCGAACAGCTCGCCGAAGGCAGCGACGTGCGGTTCCACGGCCGGTTCCGCGTCGCCGATCTCGAGCACGCGACGATGGACGTGGCGGTGATCCCGACGCTGGCGCGGGAGTCGTATTCGTTCATCCTCGACGAAGCCACGCTGTTCGGCGTGCCGATCCTCGCCGCGGCGGCGGGCGCGCTGGAAGAACGCGCGACCGGTCGCGTGCTGCTGTTCCGACCGAACGACGCCGACGACCTCGCGCGCAAGCTCGCGCTGCTCGTCGACGAGCCGCAACGGATCGACGCGATGCGCGCGGCCGCCGGGCCGTCGCTGGCCACGTTCGCCGAGCACGCGACGCGGTTGTTCTCGATCTACTCCGAAGCGCTGCAGCGGCCGACTCCGCTGCCGCCGGCGCGCGACGACGCGGAGCGGCTGCGCGACGAATGGAATCGCCGCGAGACGGCGTTCCAGGAACTCGTGCGGATCGAGAAGTGGGAGGACATCGTCGCGGAACAGCGGCGACGCATCCACGAGCTCGAGCGCGCGCTGCGCGACCGGACGGACGACGCCTCGTCCTGATCCGGCGGGCGGTCGCGGCCTCGGAAATGCGAAGGGGCCCTCTCTCCGACGGAGAGCGGGCCCCTTCGCGCGTCGTCGATTCGCCGATCGATCAGCCGTCGACTTCCGGCGCGGTCGCCTGACCGCCCGTCGTGAAGACGTTGAAGTTGAACGCGGCCAGCGTGCCGTCGTTCGCGATGTCGATCCGGTTCTTCTGCGCCGTGCAGTTCTGGATCGTCGTGTTGCCGCCGTTGTTCTCGATGCCCTCGGCGGAGTTCGACGAGCAGTTGTTGTTGCTGAGCGTGTTGTTCGTGCCGCTCTCGATGTCGATGCCGTCCTCGAGGTTGTTCTGGCACACGTTCGCGGCGACCGAGTTCGAGTTGCCGCCGACGCGGATCCCGTCCGAACGCGCGTTGCGGACGTTGTTGCCGGTCACGTCGTTCGAGTTCGCACCGACGCTGATCGCCGCGTCGTCGTAGTTGCCGCAATCCCGCACGGTGTTGCCGGCGATCGTGACGGTGTCGGACGAGCACTCGATGCCTTCGGTGCCGGAGTTGCGGACGTCGTTCGCGATCACGGAGGTCCCGGTGCTCGTGCCGTTGATCTCGATGCCGCGGTCGGACACGTCGCGCAGCACGTTGTCGCCGACGTTGTTCGTCGTGCCGCTGGCGACGATGCCGGTGACCAGACGGCGGCCGGTGTTGCCGACCAGCGAGTTGCCGTTGCCGGTGATCGTGAAGCCCGCGTTGGAGTCGTCGACGGTGTTCGACGTGACGTTCGCGGTGTTGCCGGTGATCGTGATGCCCGTGCTCTCGACCGCGCGGAACTTGTTCTTCGTGACCGCGGCGGTGTCGCCGATGATCAGCAGGCCGTCGCTGCCCGCGCGCGTGATCGTGTTGCCGGTGATCGTCGCGCCGTTGCCGGTGATCGAAATGCCGGCCGAAGCGCCGTTCGTCACCGTGTTCTTCGTCAGCGTCACGGTCGAACCGGTGATCGCGATGCCCTCGTCGCTCGCTTCGCGGATGTTGCAGCGGTCGACGACGATCGTCGAGCCGGTGCCGCTGATGCCGTTCGACGTCGTGCCGTTCGTCTTCACGCGGCGCAGCGTCACCGTCGACACCGAGAACGCGACGCCGTCGTTGGCGCCGTTCACCGTCACGTTGTCGAGCAGCGCGCCGGTGCCGGCGATCGTCACGCCGTTGCCTTCGCAGTGCTGGATCGTCAGGTTGCGGCCGATGAAGCCGGTGCCGGTCACGCGGATGCCGTCACCGTCGTTGCCGAGGATGTCGGCGGCGTGGCGGATGACGAGGTCGCGCACCGTCACGGTGTTCGCGACGACGACGATTCCCGCACCCGAGTCCACTCCGTTCGGCCGCGCATCGAGGATCGCGCCCTTCTTGCCGCGCAGCGTCAGCCCGATCAGCGTGTTCGGGACGTTCAGGACTTCTTCGTAGACCCCCTTCGCGACGACGATCGTGTCGCCCGGGAGCGCGGCGTCGATCGCCGCCTGGATCGTCGGGAAGTTCGCCGGAACGTTGATCGTCGCGGCGCTCGCGACCGAACCGGTCACGAGGGCGGCGAACAGGCAAGGCGCGGCGATCCGAAAGCGGTTCACGAAGCTCTTCATGCGATGGGTCCTTGCGATCGAGAGGAGAGGACACTCAGAGGCTGTGAACGAGTCGGGGGCCTCCCCCGATTCGTTCGCAGCCGAACGCACAAGGTGTCCGAGGCGGCGGTAGCCGCCGTATCCACAGGTGAACCGCGTTCGTCCAACGCGAATCGTCTGTGAATTCGGCGACTGCCGTCGCCGAGCAACACCTGGTGAGGCCGAGAACGTGAATCAATCGGATTGATTCACGTTCTCTCACACGGCGCCGGGTCGCGCGAGCACGGGCCACGGACGGCCCACGTCGGACGCAAACCGGCCAGATCGAAACACGAGGCGGGGATTCTAGGGAGGGTCTGCCTCGGAACGGAAGCTCCCTTCGAGTCCGATCGCGTGATTCCGCATAGCCTTGCGCGCACCCTGGACCCAACCCCGAACCCGTTGGGGGCGCACGAATCGGGTCCGCTCCCCGAGGGCGATCAGCCGCTCGAACAGCTCGGCGGGGTCGGCGGCCGCGAGGTCCGCGACCGATACGATCCCGACTTTCGCGAGCGACGAGGCGTGCGCGACGCCGAGCCCGCGGAGTTCCGCCAGGCGGGCGAACTCCACCAGTTCGACGGCCCGTTCGTCCTCGACGAACAGCGTCTTCGCCAATGGGACGAGCCCGAGGGGGTGCTCGTCCGAGCCGACGGCGGCCAGATCGCGCGGGGCGTCGAGCTCGAGCGCATCGAGGATGCGGGCTTCGCGACCGGTCACCGTCGGCAACTCGGCGGTGGACCCTTGGCGTGAGTCGACGGTCCAGCGTTCCATCGCGCCGATGCCGAGAAGCGCCGTCGCCGTGACGACGGCGGGGGCCACGAACAGCCGGAACCACGGCGGCAGCGGTCGCGCGCGGCCGGCGTCCGCCTCCCACGGGACCGACAGTCCCTGGATCTCCAAGGCGCGGACGAATGCGTAGGCCTCGAGCGCGAATGGCGCGAACCCGAGGAAACCGAGCGGCGGCATCTCGACGCCGAGCGTCGCGTCGAAGAACGGCACGGTGTAGATCCACCGCGCGCGCGCCGGCATGTTCATCGATTCCCAGAACAGGCCGCACGCGAGGCCGGCGACGACGAGGCGCAGCAGGCGCCCGGGCTGCCCGAAGGCCAGATCACGCAGCAGCGAGTTCCAGCGCGGTTGGACGTTGAACGGCTCGAGCACGAGGACGAGGAAGATCCACGCGAGGCCGTAGCAGATGCCGGGCAGCGCGAGCAGCAGCACGATCATCCCGATCCCGGCGACGAAGCACCACGTACGCGTCGCGATCGTCAGCGGCAGCGGTCGCCAGCGGACGCGTTCGAACCAGCCGTACGCATCGAGCAGGTCCGCGACCTCGAACAACGCGGGCAGCACCGTCGCGAACGACGCCAGCAGGAACGCGCGTGCGGCGACCGGATCGCTCGGCGCGCCGGCGTAGTACCAATTCTCGAGGCGCAGGTTGATGACCTCGAAGAACAGCCAGAACGGCACCGACCATGCCCACAGGCACGCGAACGCGAGGGGCCGGTCCGACAACAAGGACCAGCCGCGCTTGCGCGCGACGGCGGCGTCGACGACGAGGATCGCCGGGTACCAAGCGGCGACGTAGAAGTACGTCGCGACCGGTTCGACCCCGCGCCACGCGAGCAGCGTCGCGACGATCAAGAGGAAGGCGCCGACGGGCCCGTGA